>CAZJTB010000001.1:0-17868 GCA_964548485.1 uncultured Chryseobacterium sp.
GATATCCGACACGCCATGCAGGGCGATGAGCAGGAGCAGCGAAGGGGCGATCAAGGCATCGGCGCGCGAAAGGCCGGGCAGCAGGGCGCGGATGAGCCGGAGGCAACCGAACCAGGCCAGGCCCAGCAGCGCCACAGGCACCAACCGGTACAGGAGCAGGCCCTCCGGCAGGCCCAGCACGAGCGGTCCGCGCAGCACCAAGGGATTGCTGGCCCAGCGTCCATTCCACAGCATGTACTCATCGCGCAGGCGGGGCAGCAGTTCCGTGCGCATGCCCGCCACGGCATAGCTGAAATCGTCGCCGAAGGGATGGATGAAGAAGCAGGCGGCCACGTAGGGCGCCAAGGCGAGCGCGATGAGCGCGACGAGCGCGAGCCTCCAGCGATCCATCGCCCAAAGATGGCCGCGCAGGCTCAGCAGCCGATGCGCTCCTTCACGCGATACACGTTGCGCTCCGGGCTGTAGCGGCGAACCAGCTCGGCCACGAAGCCCATGGTGAAGAGCTGCACACCGATGATCATGGCCGTGAGCGCCACGAAGAAGAGGCCTTGATCGGACACGCGCGGCGCGGCCTTGCCGAGGGCGTACACGTGGTAGAGCTTGTCGCCCACCACCCAGCCGGCGCTGAGGAATCCCACCACGAACATGAAGGTGCCCACGGCGCCGAAGAAGTGCATGGGTTTGCGCCCGAAGCGGAACACGAAGGTGATGGTGAGCAGGTCGAGGAATCCGTTGATGAACCGGTCCAGCCCGAACTTGCTCTTGCCGAAGCGCCGCGGATGGTGCTTCACCACCTTCTCCCCGATGCTGCGGAAACCCTCCTTCCTCGCGATGAAGGGGATGTAGCGGTGCATCTCGCCGAAGACCTCGATGCTCTTGACCACCTCGCGGCGGTACGCCTTCAGGCCGCAGTTGAAATCGTGCAGCTTCACGCCGCTCACGCGCCGGGTGGTCCAATTGAAGAGCTTCGTGGGGATGGTCTTGCTCAGGGGGTCGTGCCGCTTCTTCTTCCAGCCGCTCACCAGGTCGAATCCGTCCTCGCGCACCATGCGGTAGAGCTCGGGCAGCTCATCGGGGTCGTCCTGCAGGTCGGCATCCATGGTGATGACCACCTCGCCCTGCGCGGCGATGAAGCCCTCGTTCAGCGCCGGGCTCTTGCCGAAGTTGCGGCCGAAGCGGATGCCCTTCACGCGCGCATCGGCCCTGGAGGCCTTGGCGATCTCCTCCCAGGAGCCGTCCGTGCTGCCATCATCGATGAGGATGATCTCGTAGGCAAGCCCTGCGGAACCGAGAACGCCGTGCAGCCGATCGATCAGCACCGGCAGGGATTCGCGCTCGTTCAGGAGCGGCACCACCACGGACACATCCATGCTGCAAGGTTAGGGCGCGCCGGTCACAGGGCCTTCTGGTAGATGCGATAGCGTTTCCACACGGTGCCGTTGAGACGCTCCAGTTCGGCGCGCATGCGCTGGTTGGTCTCCAGCACCAGGTGGCTGTCCATATGGGTGAAGCCGCGCCCGCGAGCCGTCTCCAGCAGGGCGATGCCGAGCGCGCAGGTGAGCCCTCTGCCCTGCAGATCGGGCCGCACCGCGCCAAGCAGCAGATCGAGCTGACGGCTTCGCCGCATGCACCTGATGATGTGCCACCAACCGAAGGGGAATAAGCGCCCGCCCGCCTTCCGGAGGCCCTCGCTCATATCGGCCATGGCCACCACGAAAGCGACCGGCTCACCGGCCGTATCCACCAGCACCTTCACGAGCGCGGGGTCGAGCACGTGCATGTACTGCCCTGCGAGGCGCTTCATCTCCACCTCGGTCATCGGCTCGAAGCCATAGAGCCCGCCGTAAGTGCTGTTCACCAGCCGGAGCACCGGCACCACCCAAGGCTTCAGCTCCCGCCTCGACCGCAAGGGCAGCAGCCTGAAGGCCCCTGTGCCGAGCACCCGACGGCTGATGGCCTCGTGCAGCGCCGGCGCGGCTCGCGGGACCTCCACCCGGTACGAGACCGCATCGATCAACTTGGCGAAGCCGCAGGCCTCCACCATCGGTGGCAACCAATCAGCATTGGTGGGCGTGGCGATCACCGGCATGTGCTCGAAGCCCTCCACCTGCAGGCCCTGCGGATCCTTATCGCTGAGCCCGAACGGCCCGATCAGCCGTTCCATGCCCTGCTCCCGGGCCCAGCCCTGCACCGCATTGAGCAGCGCATGGGCCACCTGCTCATCCCGCACGCAATCGAGCTGGTAGAAGCGCGCCACGCACTCCTGCGTGCGCGCGTTGTGCGCATGGTGGATGATGCCCATGATGCGCCCCACGGGCCGTTCGCCGATGCGGGCGATGAATCGGACATGCGCGCAAGCCGCCAGCACCTTGTTGCGCCGGGTGTCGTGGAAGGCGCGCTCATCACCCCAGAGCGGCGGCACCCGGTTCGGCCTGTCGCCAACCCGGTTGGCCAGGTCGAGGTAGAGCGGCAGCTCATCCTGGCCCGCTTCGCTGACGCGGATCTCTTGCAGCATCGACCCAAGGATAGCGGTCCATTTGCTCAGGGACAACCCGTTGGAAATGTGGCGGTGGATAGTAACATTGCCCGGCGAACCTGCTCCGCAGCCTCAGAAACCCATCAAACCCTTCAACCATGAGGAAACAGCTACTCACACTTTCCATCTTCATCCTGAGCGCCTTCAGCCTGAGCGCGCAGGTGACCGTTCTCGTGCAGAACCCTCCAGGGCTATCCGGTCCCTTGGATTTCACGGAGGCGGCTTGGGGGCAGAATCCGCAGTTGAGCGACACGGCCAATGCGGTTACCGCTTATGCATGCTTCGTGGATGACGGCACCACCGCCGACTCGCTCGGATGCAATCCGCTGGTGAACGGCAGCCAGATCGCCGGGAAGATCGCCGTGGTGTACCGAGGAACCTGCGAGTTCGGCGTGAAGGCGCTTAACGCTCAGAACGCCGGTGCCGTGGCCGTTGTGATCATCAACAACGCAGCCGGTGCTCCCGTGGCCATGGGCGCGGGATCGCAGGGCGCTAACGTCAGCATCCCGGTGGTGATGATCACCCAGAATGCAGGCGCCCTGCTGCGTGATGAGTTGCTGAACTGCAACGTGGAATTCTACATCGGCACCCAGACCGGGGTGTACGCTTACAACGTGGCCACCACCAAGACCGATGTGCTCGTGCCGCGCTATGGCGCCATCAACAGCCTTATCGCGGCCAATGCCAGCGAATTCAACGTGCAACTGGGGGCCTGGATCAAGAACTACGGCCAGAACACCATGCCCAACGCCCGGGTGCGCTGCGTGGTGACCCAAGGCAGCAATACGGTGTACGACCAGACCTCAAGCGGCGTAGACCTGCCCGTGGGCGATTCGCTGTATGCCACCCTACCCGATTTCTCGCAGAGCAGCTACAGCGGCCATTACGTCTTCACCTACACCAGCCTTGGCGATGTGAATGACGACTTCACCAACAACAACAGCTACACGGTGACCCTGACCATCGGCGACAAGATCACCTACGCCCCCGCCAACGCGGTCACCCAGCTGCCGCAGTCGAACCTGCACGTGATCTCGGCCAACAACACCACCGGCCTGCGCTCGTGCATGTACTTCAGCAACGCGAATGCATCGCGCCTGGCCGCCACCGGCCTCTGGTTCAGCGCTGATCGCGCCGCCGACCAGGTGCTCACCGATGAGATCGCCATGGCCTACCTCTACCGCTGGAACGACCCGATCACCGGTCCGGTGACGCTGCCTTCCGACGCGGGCCTCGCCACGCTCACCAGCGGCGAGTACATCTTCCCCAGCGACCTGGCCAACCAGATGCTCTACATCCCCTTCGACGAGACCATCATCCTGGAGAACAACACGAACTACCTCGCCTGCCTAGACACCTACAGCGGCGTGGTGCGCCATGGCTGGGACAACAGCCTCAGCTACGACCTCGTACAGCAGAACACCCAGCTCCCGACGACCATGATCCGCGTGGAAGGGACCTGGTACAACGGCTGGACCAGCATCACCGGCCCAGCCTCCCTGGGCCTGCAGGTCATCAACAGCAACTCCATCGGCATCGAGGAGCAGGAGCTGCTGAGCAGCGCACCCTTCCCGAACCCGGCGAACGAGAGCATCCGCATCCCCCTGCGCGCTGCGGGCAAGCTCGACCTGCGCGTATTCGATGCCACCGGCGCCCTCGTGCTGGAGCAGCGGCAGTCCAGCGTAGGCAGCGATGGCCTCGTGGTGAACGTGGCCGGCATCGCCAACGGCCTCTACCTCTTCAAGCTCACCGATGAGGCTGGCAAGACCACCGAGTTCCGCGTGCAGGTGAACAAGTAGAACGAATCGTCTTCAGGCATTTCTGCTTGGCGGCCGCTCCTACCGGGGCGGCCGCCGCATTTTCCCTCCTTGCCATATTTGGCGCACCAAATCGTTGATGCCATGCCCAGCTTCGATATCCAGAGCAAGGTTGACCTGCAGATGCTCGACAACGCCGTGAACGTGGTGAAGCGCGAGATCGACAACCGCTACGACCTGCGCGGAACCAACAGCACCGTGGAGCTCGACAAGAAGGCCCTCACCATCAAGGTGAGCACCGAGGACCACATGAAGCTCGATGCCATCGTGGACATCCTGCTTGAGCGCAGCGGCAAGCAGAAGGTGGATGTGCGCAGCTACGACCTGAAGGAGGAGCCCGTGCCCAGCGGCAAGACGCTCTACCGCATCATCAAGGTGAAGCAGGGCATCGAGCGCGAGACCGCCAAGAAGATCGTGAAGGCCATCAAGGACAGCGGCCTGAAAGTGCAGCCGCAGATCATGGACGACCTGATCCGCGTGAGCGGCAAGAAGATCGACGACCTGCAGGCCGTGATGGCCCTTTGCCGGCAGCAGGACTTCGAGCTCCCCCTCCAGTTCGAGAACATGAAGAGCTAGGCAGCGGACCGCGCGGCGCGCGCGTCATTCTCAAAACCTCCGGCTTGATGAGAATCCTCACCTTCCTCTTCGGAATCTCCTGCCTGCTCCTGGCCCGGGCGCAGACCTACTTCTACATCGACCAGATCGCCGTGGTGCCCGCCAGCCCCACCGCGAGCGACAACGTCAGCCTCCAGCTCATCGGCAACCTCAGCAGCACCGGTGCCTACATCGTGAGCGCCAGCGCGCAGGTGAGCAGTGGCGTTGTTACGCTCAGCGTTATCGCGAACGACCTCGGCGGCCTCACGGTGCTGGTGCCGCACACCGAGACCATCACGCTGGGGCAGCTGCCCGCCGGCGATTACACCATCGTCCTCAGCGCCGCCTCGCAAGGCGTGCTGGATCTGGCACCCGCATCGCAGCATGCCTTCTCTGTGGGTGGCGGCGACCCCTGCGCCAACTTGACCATCGCCTCCGTGCGCTGGCACGCGTTCACCGACACCGCCATCGTGGTGCACGTGCAGAACAGCAACCTGGTACCTGAACTCTTCGACTACCCCAACTTCATCCTATTCGATGCCGAGGGCGATACGCTGGCCAAGGAGACCGTGAACTTCTTCGGCATCGGTGAGGAGAGCTGGCACGTGCTGCGGGTGATGGCCGGCTCATCCATTCCTCTATCGCAGTTCCTGGGGCGCCTTGAGCTTTGGACAGGGTTCACCACCGTGCTCTCCTGCTCCTGGGACATGACCTTCGACCTATGCCCGCCAGCGCCTTGCGCCACGCTGTACCCAAGCATCGGGAACTTCGGCGGGGCAATCATCACAGCCACCTACAGCTGGACGATCCACGATGCATCCAACATCGCTGCAAGCGGCACCTTCAGCCTCTCGGCCACGCAGCAGATGGATGCGGATACCATCTGCCTGCCACCAGGCAACTATTTCATGGAAGTGGGTCCGAATGGCCCGCCCGTTGGCGGGAACCCCATGTACATGGTACAGGCCGCGGGCCAGCAAGCAACCGTGCCCTGGCCGGTGGTGTGGTCGTTGCCCGTATGGCTTGAGTTCAATGCTTATGCGCCATGCATCGAGGGCACGAACCGCATCGCCGACACCGACGATGATGACTGGGTGCTCGTGCATGAGCCCTCGGCAATCGTCCTGCGGCGCTTGAGCGGCGGCCCGGTCGGGAATGTGACCGTGACCGATGCGCTTGGACGCATGCTGGCTCAAGCCACCCCTGCATCCAACGAGGCCCGTATCCCATGGCTGGGGCCTGGCCTTGTGATCGTGCATGCCGCTGGCCGCACCTGGAAAGCCGCGCGCTGAGAAAAGCGGAGACCCGCCTTACGGGGCGGGTCTCTGTGTATCCCGATCTCCCAGCTTACGGGCTTGGAAGGGAGCTGTTAACGCCTCATGGCCTCGCTCCTTGTGACCGGTTATGCTTTCGGATCATCCCTGATCCTGCCTACTCAACGCCGAAACCGTGCCGATTGTTGCAGGTTCACAGATCGAATTCCTCAACCACCTCATGGCCAGTGGCCCAGGTGCGCTCGTGGAAGCGGGCATGGCCCCGATCATCCACAAGAAGCAAGGTTGAGCAGCGCGTTCCATACCCGGGCATCGCGATCCGGATGGAGCTGAGGGCACGCTCGCGCGCCTCGTCCAGTCCGGTATCGGGAAGCTGCCGGGCCTCTGCCATCTGCTCATCGCCCAAGAGGCGGAACAAGGCAGCAGGATCAGGGCCATCGCCCGCAAGGGCATCCTTCAGCATCGCCTTGGCGCGGAGCACCTTGGGCCAGGGCGTATCCAGCAACGCATTGCTCAACCCGTGCACGCCGTGCGCGATGGCTGCATCCTCGCCCGTGATATTCGACCGGTAACGCAGCACGTCAAGACCGCCATGGATCAGGTTGTAGCCGTCCATCGGCACCGCATCAGGCGGCGGGTCGCTGAGCAGGGCATCGCGCACCAGCAAGCCACGCGATGGACCTTGCACCAAAGGGCGCCGCAGGTCGCGGTGATTCGTGACAGCCGCGAAACGGCCCGCGCGCGTGATGCCGAGCCAGGTGCCCTTCGCCTTGAGGTCGCGACCGGCCAGGATCATGGGCTGGTCAGGCCAGTAATGAGCGGGTTGCGCCTCCCGGTCGGTGAACTCGTCGCGGTTCGCCGCAACGACCAGCGGATAGCGTGGATGCGCGCGATAAGCGAAGACGATGAGGCACATGCGGCAAAGCTATCGCCGCCACGCGCCCTCGATCACAGCACCGACTCCCCGCGAAGGAACATCACGAAGATGAAGGTCATCAGGAAGTGATGGAACAGCAGCATGGCGGTCACCAGCGTAAGGATCTGCTTGCCGGCCTTCGAGAGCTCCGGGAAGAGCTTGCTGTTGTTCATGGCGATGATCGGGAGCGGGATGGTGGCCAGCAGGAAGGTGATGGCCAGCGTCTTGAACAGCACCACGTTCTCCAGGAGCCCGAAGAACAGGTGGGCGTAGTAGAACACGAAGCCCAGCGTGGAGAGCACCCCAAGCCGGATGAAGAGTCGGGCCTCAGCGAGCATTTTCGATTTGCTATCCATGGCGAAGACGCGCCCCTTGAACGGGGTTGCGTCCCTGCCGGTTACATCGTTTCCAGCGCGCGTCATCATCCTTGGAGCGCTCAAGAAGCCCTAGACGCACGGGCCATTCCGAGGGTTGCCAGCACCGCGCCAGATGCGAACCACGGCCACGGATAGCGCTCAGGGATGTAGTCCCTGCCCTGCATCAGCGCCTTCGCGCCGGCATCGCCCATGGACACCACGCTGGTCAGGGCGTCGATGCCTTCCACGCGCAGCAGCGGATCGATGGTGAATGAGACGACCATCAGCAGCGCCCCGCCGATGAGGAGCGCCCAGGTGATGCGGTCGATGCCATAGCCCACCCTGCGCGAGCGGCCCCGCAGGATGATCAGGGCCAGGCCGATCAAGCCGAGCGAGATGGCGCACGGCGCCCACACCGGGCCCACCCAGGGCACCGGGATCAGGAAGAGCAGGTCGCGGCTCAAAAGACCCGACGGCCAGCCCAGCAGCACCTTCAGCCAGGCGTAGTAGAAGATATCCCACATCCCGAAGCCGAAGCAGAACCATGCGAAGCGCTCCAGCGCCGACCGGGTTATCAGCGCCGCCGGGGCGAGCAGCATGAGCAGGGTGGCCAGCTCGCGCCCCACCTCGGTGACGATGAGCGATTCATCCATGGGCACCAAGGGGAAGTCGAACCCATCGGGGTAATAGAGCGCGCGCAGGTACACCACCACGGCGCTCTCGAGGTAGGCCATGGCGATGTAGAAGGCGCTCATCCAGGCGAAGGCACGGCGGATATCAGGGCGCATGGGACAGGTTGAGTTCAGCGAGCAGTCCACGATGGTCGCTGCCGGGGATGTTGAAGGTCTCCACCGCCGATGCGCGCAAGGGCCCCCGCACCAGGGCATGATCGAGCGGGATGAAGGCGATCGGACCGATCGCGGGCCAGGTGGCCATGCCCGGATGGTTCAACGGTCGCAGACCACTCGCGGCGCAAAGCATGCGGTAGGCATCATCCCAATGCACGGTGTTCAGGTCACCAATCAGCAGCGAGGGCAGCTCGCTTGCCGCGATGCGCTCGGCCAGCGCGCGCAACTGCGCATTCCTCCGCCTGAACTGCGCCGGGCTCCCGGGCGAAGCAGCGTGCGCGATGAGCAGGCGGATCGGGCTCCCCTGGGCCACCACTTCCGCCTCGATGAAGGGCGTGCCGGCAAGGACAACGACCTCGGCATTCCTGAAGGGGAGCCTGCTATAGAGCGCGATGCCATAGCAATTGGTGCGGGGTGCCACCACGCGGTGCGGATACGCGGCCTCCAAGCCATCGTGCAGCGCGGCCGCCCATTCCGGGCTCAACTCCTGAACGCTCACCAGATCGGCATCGGCTCGCCTGATCTCTTCAAGCACGTCGCCACGGCGCGTGTTGGGCTGCAGCACGTTGAGGTGCGCGATGCGCAAGCCGGGCGCGTCACCGGCAGCCTCGGCCTCCAGGCTGGGCACCCGCACTTGCAGCAGCACCAGCCCCGCGGACAGCACGGCAGCCCATCCGGTCCACCAGCATCTCTTGCAGAGCAGCACAAGCCCGACCACCCCGAAGCCGAGGGCCCACCACGGCACGAAGGCACGCGCCATCATGGGCAGATAGGCGTCGGGCGCGAGGGCCAGGCTGCACGCGAGCGCGAGCAGGGCCGCTGAGAGCAAAAGCTGGCGCTGGTGATTCATGTGCTTGGCTGCATTCCGGCCTCGAGCCTTCCGATGCGCTTCAGCACGAGCCATAACGGCAACGCGCCGAACACGCCGAAGGAGGCATCGACGCAGCGCCAGAAGAAGGGAATGCCACGGAACGGCGCCCACGCGAAAGCGAGCAGCACCACCAGCGCGCAGCACCATAGCCCCCATTCAATCACCCACTTGTTGCGCACGGGATCGCGCCAAGGACCGATGAAGGCGAGGCCGATGACCACATGCGCGAAGGCCAGCCAGTCGGTGCCATAGAAGAGCACCGGATAGGTGGCATCAACATGCGCGACGGCCGCCGCGGCGTGCGATGCCCATGCGTGCAGCGCGCCGCCCACGGGCGCGGTCCAGTCAGCCAGAAGCGCGGTGAGGGTGACCAAGGGCACGGCGGTGAGCCCGCTGAGCACCAGCGCCACTACGAAGAGGACCAGCCAGCGGCGGATATAGCGGAGGTCGCTCATCGGGCGGCAATCGTGTGCCGGGCCTCCAGTCCCTTCAGTGTGCGCGCATCAGCCCAGGTCCATTCCTGCCAGTACTGCGCGGTGCGCCTGGCAAGGAAAGCATCGCGCTTGCGATCCAGCGCATCGCGGAACTCACCGGGATCGAGGCTCTCCACCCAGCGTACGCGGTTGTGCTTATGCCGCTCCATCTGCTGCTCCACGAGGTCGATGTTGGCGTACAGCAGCGGGAGCACCTTGTCGCTCATCGCGAGGTAATTGTCGATGTCGATCTCGCCTGGGTTGTCATGCATCAGGTTCACGCGCACGATGAAGCTGTCCCAATCAACCGTGGTGAGCCCGGCGAGCATCACGAAGGCCGCCCAGGTGTTCACCCGAACCAGGTAGTACAGCGAGCGCCGCTCCTTCACCTTAATGAAGAGCGTTACGAGGCCCACCACCACGAGCGCCAGGAACACGATGACGCCGATGCGCTTGTAGGCCAGCCCATGGAAGCTGATGTAATGCCAGTTGCGCAGGAATACCGAGACCGCGAGGATGCCGTTCTGCGCCACCCACAGCATGGCCAGCCGCTTCAGCCAGCGATTGCGCCAGTAGAAGTTCTGGTTGCCGCGGAACAACCACAGCACCACAACGATGCTGAGCAGGATGCTGATGATCAGCGCCCACGTGCCCTCGTGCACGAACTGCTTCAGGCTGAAGCCCTCGGGCACCTCGAAGCGGACCCACACCCAGTCAATATCGATGAGGTTGACCACGAGCAGCAGCGCGTTCACCAGCACCAGCAGCACGATGCCCCGACGGCGCTCGCGCTCCAGGGGATCCATCGCTATGGGCGCCAGCCAATGCGGCCGCTTCACCCGGATGCGCTGCATGCGATCGCTCAGGCCAGCTTCCCATTGCGCCACCAGTCTCGGCGCGAAGCGGAACAGCATGCCGCCGCATGCGAAGAGCCCGAAGAGGAAGAAGAGCACGTGCGCGGTGAAGACGAAGGAGAACAGATCGGCGAGGACCTGCCATAGGCTGTCCAGGAAGCCGGCGGTGAGGTGCTCGAACTTCGGATTGCCCACGCGGTAGAGTTGGAAGAAGAGCGCGAGCACCAGCATGGGGATCACGCTGAGCCGCGCCCAGCGCCAGCCCGTGCGCGTTGCCCCGCGCTGCGGCGCCAGTTCGCCCGCGCCATCGAGCGCGGCCATGGGCAGCGACACGTAGTTGGCTGCGGCCTGGAAAAGGGCGAACGGCATGCTCCGCAGCGCGCCCTCATGCGCCAGGGCCGTGAAGCCCAGGAGGCCGAGCACCGCCATGATGGGCGCGATGGTGCTGCCATGCACCACCACCATCACGGCGGCGAGCAGCGCGCCGAGCAGCGCACCGCGCGCGGGCCAGCGGAGCCCCGCCCATCCGATGCGATGCACCGTGAGCACCGCGATGAGCAGGGAGAAGAGCGCGAGGTTCAGCCCGATGCTCATCTGGTAGAAGAGCCGGTCGAAGATGAAGGCCGTGAGCAGGGCGATGATGAGATGGGATCGCGCTTGGATCCAGTTTCTGATGGCGTCCATGGGTCAGGGTTTGGGCTTGCCCGCCGTGGCGGGGATGAGGCGTTCGATGGCGTCGAGGTGATCGCGGAAGGCGCGCGCGCCAGCGGCGGTGGCTTTGTAGCTGGTGTTGGGGCGTTTGCCGATGAACCGCTTGCGCACCTGCACGTATTTAATTTCCTCCAATGCAGCCAGGTGGCTCGCGAGATTGCCGTCGGTAACGCTGAGCAGTTCCTTCAATTGCGCATGGTCCACCCATTCGTTCACGGCGAGCACGGCCATGATGCCCAGTCGCACCCGGCTCTCAAAGGCCTTATTGAGCCGATCGATCATGCCGCCGGGTTGCCGCGCTCGTGGCGCAGGTACATGAGCCCGCCATAGAAGATGTGCAGCACGCCGAAGCCGAGCGCCCAGAAAAGCAGGCCGGCATCGGCCCAGAAGGCCGCGACGATGCCGAGCGCCATCTCGCTCAAGCCGAGCCAGCGAATCTCATCGAGCGTGTATTTGCTCGCGTTCTGCAAGGCGATGCCGTAGAACAAGAGCGTGGCTGCAGGCACAAGCTGCACCGCTCCGTTCAGGATCAAGGCCAAGGAGAAGAGCCCGCCGCCGATCAAGGGCAGGAAGAGGTTCAGCACCATCCGGCGCGCGCTCCTGTCCCACAGGCTCTGGCCCGTGCGCTTGCTTCGGCGCCAGGTGAACCAAAGCGCGCCCAGCAGCGCCACGGCGAGCACGATGGCGCCATCGACCATGAGGAAAGCGACATGGTCCCACCAGCGCTCATCGAGCGCGACACCTTGCGGATAGCGCGTCTGCGCCTCAGCCATGCCCGCGCGGTCCGACCAGAGGAGCGCCTTGTGGTGCTCTCGCGCCGCGAAGGCCCCCGCCAGCGCCGCCAGCCCGGCGATGACGCCGCTGAGCCCGCTGAGGCTGAGGAATCGGGTGCTGCGGTCCATGAGCCCCCGGATGCGGGACAGCTCCTGCAAGTGATCGTTCTCGGTCATTGGCAAAGTGCTTTGTGCTGCAAAGTAACGGGGCCGATTCGAGTTGCGTATGCCGGGGGAGGAAAAAATCAGTGGATGGCCAGCGCGGCCAGCAGCACCCCCGCGATCACCGCCACGAAGCGCGCGGCGTTGAAGCGGTGGTCGGGCGCGCTCTCGAAGATGATGGTGGTGCCGATGTGCAGCAGCATGCCGATGGCCAGGCCGAGCATCCGGTGCAGGAAGTGGCCGTCCATCCAATCGCCGGCGAGCGTTCCGGCGCCAATGCCCAGCGGAGCCGCCATGGCGAAGAGCACAAGCATGAGCCAACTGGCTCCGGAGGGCACGCCCGATTTCAGCAGCACCGTGGCCAGCGCGATCGCCATGGGGATCTTGTGCAGCAGCACGCCCGCCAGGAACGGCACGTTCCCCGCCACGGCTTCATCGGCGAAGGGCATGCCCTCGGTGAACGAATGCAGGAAGAGGCTGGCCATGGTGAGCCAGGGCAGCACGGCCTTCGCGCCATGGTGCGCATGCACGTGGATGTGGCCGTGCTCGATGCCCTCGCTGAAGAACTCCAGCACCACTTGCAGCAGGAAGCCGCCCAGCACCCAAGCGCCGATCATGGCTCCCTCCTCTTCATAGAGCTCGGGCAGCATGTGCAGGAACACCACGCTCACGAGGAAAGCGCCGCTGAAGCCCAGGAGCAACCTGAGCCACTTCTGGCCGGGGCTCACTACGCGCACCGCCGCACCAGCGATCAAGGGCAGGGCGAAGAAGAGCGCTGCGACGGTGATGATCATGCGGCAGGTTTGCGGGCCCAAAGAACGAAACGGGGCGATCGCATCGGATCGAACGGCGTGGGCTCAGGGCCGTCGGTGCGGTCCTCGATGAGCAGCCCAGCGCGCAACGCCATGGCCTCCAACTGCGCGGGAAGTAGCGCTTGGACCCGCTCTTCATAGTGGTTGGTGCAGCCCTGGTCGTGCACGGCGATGCGCTTATGGATGACGCCATCCCGATGCTCGCGCCATACGCGGAAGCGGATGCCCGCTTCCTCATGCTCCTCCTCCCCCACCAGATCGCGCAGCACCACCGGAGTGTTCATGAAGTCGAGTACGAAGCGGCCGCCGGGCTCGAGCATGGCGCTCACCGCATCGAAGACACGTTGGTCGTCATCAAGCGAATCGAAGTAGCCGAGGCTGGTGAAGAGGCAGGCGATGCCATCGAAGCGCGCGCCCTGTATCGGCTCGCGCATGTCGTGCACGATGAAGCGTGCCTCAGGCACCGATGCACGCGCCTCGGCGATGCTCTCGGCGCTGATGTCGGCCCCGGTCACCTGCAGGCCCATCGCGGCGAAATGCCGCGCATGCCGGCCGCGACCACAGGCCAGGTCGAGCACCGATGCGCCCGCGGGCAACCGCCATCGGCCCTGGATGGCGCGCACCCAGGCCTCGGCTTCGGCCAGGTCGCGATGGCCATAAAGCAGCTTGTAATACGGTGTGCCGAACCAGTGCCTGTACCAGCCCATTTGCGGAGCGCGAAAGTACTGGGCCCCGCGCGAGCAGGCTGACAGCCCGGCGTGGATAACTCCGGAAGGCGCGGGTCGGGCTCGCGGAAGGCGCGCATGTTGCTTTGTGGGGCTCTCCATCCTACCTGCCGATGCCTGAATTGATTGACCGTATCCATGACCTCTATGACGAATTGGAGCGTCATCGCGTCATGCTCTCCTTCAAGGGAGCGCTGAGCCCTGAATTGATCACCGTGCTGCTGGGGCTGGTCGAGCGGAAGCTCGATGGCATGGAGCCCGATGCCAAGGCGCGGAAACGGGTCTTCAACGTGGTGGTCGAGTGCCTGCAGAACCTCTTCCACCACAACGGCCGCATGCGCGCCGCCGGAGCGGGCGTGGAGCATACGCCCGATCCGCACGGCGTGGTGATGATCGCCAAGACGGAGAACGGGTACTCGGTGCTCACCGGCAACTTCATGAACGGCGCCGATGTGGACCAGCTCAAGGGACATCTGGACCGCATCAATGCGCTGGATGCCGATGCGCTGCGCGATTGGTACCGGGAGAAGCTGGCCGATGGGCGCTACTCCGCCGCAGGGGGCGGCGGCCTGGGCATGATCGACATCGCGCGCCGCAGCGGCGGCAAGCTCGAGTACGCCTTCGTGCCCTACGACAAGGACAGCGCCTTCTTCAGCCTCAACGTGAACGTGAACACCTAGAACGAACCGCCATGGAACCGCTCATCCTCGAAGGCAGCCCCAAGACCCCGCATGTGCGCTTCGACCCGGCCACCGGCCTGCTCGAGCTCAAGGGCCGCTCCATCCCGGAGAACAGCATCGACTTCTACAAGCCGCTGATCGACTGGATCGACAAGTACGCGCGCAACCCGGCCACGCGCACCGCCCTGCACGTGCAGCTGGAGTACTTCAATACCAGCAGCAGCAAGTGCATCCTCGATGTCTTCAAGAAGCTTGAGCCCATCCGCGCCGCTGGCAATGAGGTCTCGGTGCTGTGGCACTACGAGGCCGATGATGAGGACATGCTGGAGGCCGGCGAGGATTACTCGGGCATCATCAACCTGCCGTTCAAGATGATCCAGATCGCCGAGGTGAACGGCGAGTAAGGGGTTCACTTGCGCGCCCGCCGGGGCAGCAGCCTGCCAGCCTTGGCGAACAGCTCCTGATGGAGGGCCACGCAGAGCAGGGCGGTCATCAACCACAGCACGAGCACGTTGCCCGCCAGGGTGCTCATGCGCTGCCCGAAGAGCCGCTTGGCCGGCGCGTAGAAGTGTGCATCGAGGAAGCCCCCTTCCTGCGGCTCCATGTAGATGGGATCGCTCTTGCGGATGAGCTCGCCGTCGCGCTCCACGATCACGCGCAGGTCGTTCTTGTTGGTCACGATATCGGCCAAGCCATCGTTGCGGTAGCGGTCCAGCAGGGCGAAATAGGCTGCCCGGGCCTCGGCGGTGGCGGTGAGCTCGGCGATGCGCCGCTCCTTGGCACGCTCCGCCTCCTTATAGGCGGTGCGGTAGTGCTTCGTGAGGATGTCCAGCACGCGGTCCACTTCATCGAGCATCTCAAGATCGCAGGTTGCTGCGCCCAGCGATTCGATGCCAGCCACCTCCAGACCCGCCAGCCGGCGCTGCTCCTGGATTAGCTCCTGGCGAACCACGCCCAGATCCGACTCCAGCTCGGCGCTGCGCTCCGGCAGGCCCAGCAGGTGGCGCGCGTTGTCCACGCGGTTGCGCAGATCGCTCACCCACAGATCCTTCTTCCAATTCGCCGTCTTCATGCGCTGGTCGAAGGCATAGAACTCGCGCTCGTAGGGGTTCTCCATGAACTGGGTCACGGCCAGCGCCTCATAGGCCCATCGGCTCGCCATCACGTTGCCGATGAAGGGCACGCTCTTCTCCGAGCCGAACCACGGGTGGAGCTTATCGAACTTGACGATGATGCCGCTGAAGAGCAGTTGCGGGATGATGAGCACCGGGATGAGGATGTAGATCACCTTGGCGCTGTTGAAGGTGGCGCTCACGTTGAGCCCGAGCGCGTTGGCGAAGCAGCTGGTGCTGAAGAGCACGAGCCAGTGCGCCCAGCCGAGTGCTTCGATGCCCAGCACTGCATTGCCCACCAGCACGAAGAGGCCGGTCTGGATGGCCGAGATGCCGAACAGGATGCCCAGCTTGCTGGCCAGGTAGCTGACCCAGCTCAGGTCGAGGAATTTCTCACGCGCCAGCATGCGGCGGTCGCGCAGGATCTCCTCGGCGCTCACCGTGAGGCCCAGGAAGAGCGCCACGATCACCGCGATGAACAGGTATTGCGGCAGGTTGTCGTTCGTGCGGAACACATAGTCCTCCCCGCTGGTGTAGCGCAGGAAGAACGACATGACGAAGGCCAGCACGGGCGCCTCCAGCAGGTTGATGAGCACGTACTGCCGGTTGGCCAGCTTGCTCAGCAGGTCGCGCAGCAGATACACCTTCAACTGGCGCAGCTTACCGGGGATCGTGAAGGTGCTCTTCGGCACGGAGCGCTCGTCGGGCACCTGCTGCACGCGCACCTCCATCTGCGCGCGGAACACCTCGTTCCAGGCATCGGGCCCGATGCGGCGCTGATCGGTCTCGTTGCCATACGCATCCACCATCCGCGCCTCCAGGATGTTGAAGATCTGCTCGGGATTCACATTGCCGCAGGCCTGGCATTGGCCCTGGTCGCTCTCCACCTGACCGGTGACGCGCTTGAAGTACACCACCGCGTCCACGGGATCGCCGTAGTACACGGGGCTGCCCTCCTGATCCATCAGCAGCAGCCGGTCGAACAGCTTGAAGATGTCGGAGCTGGGCTGGTGGATGACGACGAAGATGAGCCTGCCCTTGAGCGCGAGCTCCTTCAGCAGGTCCATGATGTTCTCGCTGTCGCGCGAGCTCAGGCCGCTCGTGGGTTCGTCCACGAAGAGCACGCTCGGCTCGCGGATGAGCTCCAGGGCGATGTTGAGGCGCTTTCGCTGGCCGCCGCTGATGGTCTTCTCCAGCGGGCTGCCCACCTTCAGGTCCTTGGTCTCGTAGAGCCCGAGGGTGTGCAGCATGCGCAGCGTTCGGTCGGTGATCTGCTCGTCGGTGAGGTCGCCGAAGCTCAGCTTGGCATTGAAGAAGAGGTTCTGGTAAACGGTGAGCTCCTCGATGAGCAGGTCGTCCTGGCTCACGTGGCCGATGACCCCGCGGATGCGGTCGCGCTCGCGGTGCACATCGATGCCGTTGAGGGTGACACGGCCGCGCGTGGGGGTGATGTTCCCGTTGAGCAGGTTGAGCAGCGTGCTCTTGCCGCTGCCGCTGCCGCCCATGATGCCGATGAGCTTGCCGCTGGTCTCGGCCAAGTGCAGCTCGTGCAGGCCCTTTCGGCCGTTGGGGAAGTCGTACTCGATGCCGTCGGCGCGGAACACGATGCGCGGACTGTCCTTGCGGGCCATGAAGGCCTGCAGGATGTCGCTGTAGTAGATGGGCACGCCCGAGGGTGGGCGCATGCTGCTGCCGTTCTCGAGCACGTAATGGCCGCCCGGTCCCACGCGCTGGCCGTTCAGGAGCAGCTCGTCGGCGCCGGCGTAGCGCATCACGTACAGGTGCACGCTGGGCACGTGCAGCACGCGCACCTCGCCGCCGAGGCCATGGGCGTGGAGGTGCTTGGCCGCCATCAGCCCATTGCCGCCAGCGGCATTGATGTAGAGCATCTGCTCGGCATCGAGGCGCTCCTCGGCCTCGGCGCACACGAAGGCCCTGCACCGTGCGAAATCGGGCTGCTCGATGTTGAAGGTGTCGGCCACGATGCTCACGAACTCATCCTCCTGGAGCGTCACCTCGCCATCGGCGTGGATGAACTCCAGCAGGTGCAGCAGCACGATGAACTTCTGGCGCTGGTTCAGCTCCTGGTTCACCTCGGTGCAGATGCGCAGCACCTTCACCGAGTTGAGCGAGGTGCGCTTGCGGCCGCTCTTCACACCGCCCCCATGGAAAGCTTGCACGAAGGCCTGGTAGCGCGCCATGTGCGCCGCTGCCGTCTCCGGGCTGAACTGGCGGCGCAGGAAGCGCTCCAGGATGGCGGCATTCTCGGGGCGCGCGCCAAGCCCGACACCCTCGCCTTTGGCGATGATGGCGAAGAGCTGCAGCAGGGCCTTGAGGATCTTCTCGCTCATGCA
>CAZJTB010000001.1:17968-22598 GCA_964548485.1 uncultured Chryseobacterium sp.
GAGGAGGTTGCGGCTCATGGTCAGGCGAGGATCATGTTGCGCAGGGCGGCCACCTTGGCGGCGATCTCGGCGAGCTGCTCAGGGCTCACCTCGGCGGTGCTCTTGCTGTTGATGTAGGTCGTCTTGGCGGCGGCATCGGTCACCGGCGCCTCGTACACATAGGTGGTCTTCACGCCGTCCATGGCGCGGCGAAGCTCCTTCAGGCCGGAGAGCAGCGCATTGGATTTGCCGTCCTTGTTGATGCCATCCACCACGGCAAGGATGCCGTCCAGGGTGCCCTTCTGCTCGCCGATGCGGGCGAGCACAGCGGCGCTCTTCGCGGCTGAGGGGTCGGCCAGGGTAAGGTGCAGGCCCTCGATCCAGCCGCCGGCGAGCACCCAGGCGCTCACATCGTGCGCGTCGTTGGTCTTCAAGTACTGGTCGGCGGCGCGGAAGGCGATGCCGCTGAAGCGCAGCAGGCTGTCCTCGCTGCCCAGGTTGGCCTTGAAGCGCTCCACCAGCGCTTTATCGAAGGCGTTGCCCAGCTCCAGCTTGGCGCCGAGCCGCTCAATGGCCTGCAGGGTGGCCAGCGCGCGCTGACCATCCTTGTGCACGGTGGCGTACGACATGTCGGCGCCATACACGCCGAGCAGGGTGGCCTGTGCCATGCGCGCCGTCACCGCATCGGCCTTATCCAGCGGCGCGGTCTGGTCTTTCTGGTACTTGAGGCCCGCCTGCTTGATGGCCAGGGCCGCCTGCACCGGCGATGGGATGCTGAAGAATCGGCCACCCAAGTTCAGGATCTCGGTCTCCTTGGCCGGTTGCGTCGTGAGGGTATCGGCGCCTGGATTCTGGCCGTTGCCGCTGCCCCCGCCGCAGGCGGAGAGCAACGCGAACAGGGCCACGACCGGCAGGCCGTGCGATGCGAATTTGCTTGCCATGCTGCCCAATGATATTAACGGGCCCGAAGGTAGAGGGGGGGGTATCGGGGGCTTCCGGTTGGCCCCCGGCAGTTTTCAACACGCTTCCATTAGCGCCACCCGCCCCAGCCGCGCCAGCGGCTGCCCCAGAGCGCATACCACCCGATGAACAGGTAGAAGGGGATCAAAAGCGCGTAGGCCGATTGCGAATGCTCCGATGAGCCATCGCCCGACATCCACGTCCACACCGGCATAGCCAGCGCGCCACCGAGGATGGCCATGATCAACAGGGCCGATCCGGTGCGCAAGGCGGCCCCCACGCCATCCACCGCCAAAGGCCAGATGGCCGGCCACATGAGCGCGTTGCCCAAACCCAGCAGCGCCACGAACACCACCGAAACCGGAAGCTCCATGGGCCGCACGCTGAGCGCGACCAGATCGAGCAGGAAGAAGGGCATGCTGGTATCCGCATCACTCAGCAGGATGCCGCAGGCGCAGGCCAGCGCCACCAAGGCCGAAAGCGCCAGCGCCCTGGCCTGGGTGAGGTAGCGCGGGATGAGCGCGATGCCCACCACGTAGCCGACGAGCATAGCCGCCAGCGTGAGGCTGGTGAGTGACTTGGCAGCATCCAAGGGCGTCCCCAGGCGCTCGGCATACACCGCGATGCTATCGCCTGCCAGCACCTCGGCCCACACATAAACGAACAGCGCCGCCACGCCCAGCACCAGTTGCGGGTGCTTCCAAACCGAAGCGCCCTCGTTGCCTTTCTCCTGTTCCAGCGGCAGTGGCGGCAAGGGCGAAAGGCGGATGAGCGCCGCGGCCAGCAGCAGCACTGAGCCCAGCACCGTGTACGGCATCACCACCAGCCGGGCACGCTCATCGAGCAGGGCCGCGCGCGCCGGACCTTCGAGCTGCGCCAGGTCGAGCTTCAGCTGGTCGGCGTCCACCAGGATCAAGGCCCCCAGGATGAAGGGCGCGATGATGCCGCCCACCTTGTTGCAGATGCCCATGATGCTGATGCGCTTGGCCGCGCTCTCGATTGGCCCCACCACGGTCACGTAGGGATTGCTCGCCGTCTGCAGCAGCGCCAGCCCGGTGCCGATGGTGAAGAAGCCGGTGAGGAAAAGTCCGGCGGAGCGCGCATGGGCGGCGGGGATGAAGAGGAAAGCGCCCACCGCCATCACCAGCAGCCCGAGCGCCATGCCATGCTTCATGCCCGTGCGGCGCAGCACCCATGAGGAGGGCAGCGCCATCACGAAGTAGGAGGCATAGAAGGCGAAAGGCACCACGATGCTCGCCTCGAAATCGGTGAGCTCGCAGGCGATGCGCATGAACGGG
The DNA here is from genome assembly GCA_964548485.1 of uncultured Chryseobacterium sp. Lineage (GTDB taxonomy): Bacteria > Bacteroidota > Bacteroidia > Flavobacteriales_F > PHOS-HE28 > PHOS-HE28. The sequence goes on from CAZJTB010000001.1 coordinate 20,206, forward strand.
ATGAGCGGCCCGTTGAGCCACGTGATGAAGCCGAACAGGAAGAAGAGCGCGCCGATGATGACGATGGCCAAACCAGCGCTGCGCGGGCCCGCATTCATGCGGCGGTGAAAGTACCCGCGCTCGCCGTCAGCGGAATGAAGGGCGCATCATCGCGCCAACAGCCTGCTGTGGAAGGCGCTCACCAGTTCGCGGACTTGTTGTAGTAGCGCGGGAAGCGGATGCGCTTGCGCACTGCCTCATAGTAGCGGCTCCAGAGCGGCGTGCTCAGGTCGTAAGCCTTGTCCTCCCCCGCCCCCTTGGCCGCACCCTTCTCTTTGGTTGCTTTCGTCTTGCGTGCCATACCCGGAAGACAATCGGCAACGGCGATTTGTTGCCCAGGCGATCATCGCGGCGCTGGACCTTACAGATCCATGACCGATGCCCATCGCCACCTTTGCCCGCATGCCGCGCTTCGCCGACGTGATCCTGCCGCTGGCCGTGCCGGGACGCTTCACCTTCAGCGTGCGCGAAGGGGCGGCTGAACTGCGGCCAGGCATGCGCGTGGCCGTGCCCTTCGGCCGGGGCGGCAAGCTCTATGGCGGGCTCGTGCGCCGCGTGCACGATGAGGCACCCGCCACCGCCGCGCGCGAGATCCTCTCCGTGCTCGATGCGGCGCCCATCGTCACCGAGGAGCAGTTCGCCCTTTGGGAGCGCATCGCCGACCACTACCTGTGCACGCTGGGCGAGGTGATGATCGCCGCGCTGCCCGGCCAGCTCACCCTCAGCAGCGAGACGCGCATCATCGCGAACCCCTTCGTGCTGGACGAGCCCCGGCGCACCGACCGCACCGCCCTGCTCATTGATGCGCTGGTGGCCAAGGAGGCCCTGAGCATGAAGGAGGCGGGCGAGCTGCTCGGGCTCAAGGACCCCATGCCCGCCATCAAGCGCCTGATCGATGAAGGTGTCGTAGTGGTCGAGGAGGAATTGCGCGACACCTGGAAGCCGCGCATGCTCACCTACGTGAAGCTCAGCTCCGAAGCCAGCAGCGAGGAAGCGCTGCACCGCTGGTTCGATGAATTGGAGAAGAAGGCGCCCAAGCAGCTCGCGCTGCTCATGCGCTACGTGGAGCTGAGCCGCTGCATGAGCGACCATCCGCAAGAAGTGGAGCGCAACAAGCTGCTTCACTTGAGCGGCTGCTCGTCCGAGGCGCTGAAGCAATTGGTGAAGAAGGGGCTCTTCGCGCTGTACGAGCGCGAAGCCGGTTTGCCGGCCGCAGAGGCCTTCGGGCGCAGCGGCCCGGCGCTCAACGAGTCCCAGCAGCAGGCGCTAACAGCGATCCGATCGGCCTTCACGGCGAAGGACGTGGCCCTGCTGCGCGGCGTCACCTCATCGGGCAAGACCGAGGTGTACGGCACGCTCATCGATGAAGCCGTGGCCAGCGGCGGGCAGGTGCTCTACCTGCTGCCGGAGATCGCCCTTACGGCGCAGATCATCGAGCGGCTGCGCGCCCGCTTCGGCGAGCGGATCGCCGTGTACCACAGCCGCATGGCGCCGCATGAGCGCTCGCAGCTCTGGATGCGCATGGCGCAGGGGAACGATGCGGCACCCATCATCGTTGGAGCACGCTCCGCCCTCTTCCTCCCCTACCGCGATCTGAAGCTGGTGGTGGTGGACGAGGAGCACGACCCCAGCTATAAACAGCATGAACCAGCGCCCCGCTACCACGCGCGCGACATGGCCATCGTGCTCGCTGGCATTCATGGCGCCAAGACCCTGCTCGGCAGCGCCACACCCAGCTTGGAGAGCCTGCACAACGCGCGCAGCGGGAAGTACGGATATGCCGAACTGCTCACCCGCTTCGGCGATGTGGCCATGCCGGCGATCACCGTTATTGATCTGCGCGATGCTGCGCGCAGGCGGCAGATGCGCGGGCACTTCAGCCAGGCGCTCATCGATGCCATCGACGCTGCGCTGAAGAAGCGCGAGCAGGCCATCCTCTTCCAGAACCGGCGCGGCTACGTGCCCGTATGGCAATGCGAGAGCTGCGCCTGGGTGCCCCATTGCGACCACTGCGATGTGAGCCTCACCTACCACAAGAAGCTGCATCAGCTGCGCTGCCATTACTGCGGAAGGAACTACCCGCCGCCGGTGCAATGCGGCCAGTGCGGCAGCAACCGATTGCGCATGATCGGCTTCGGCACGGAGAAGATCGAGGAGGAGCTCGCTGAGATCCTCCCCGAAGCGCGCATCGCCCGCATGGACCAGGATACCGTGCGCGGACGACAAGCGCTCGACCGCATCCTCACCGGCTTCGCGCAAGGCGCCATCGACATCCTCGTGGGCACGCAGATGGTGACCAAGGGCCTCGACTTCGACCATGTGAGCACCGTGGGCATCCTCAGCGCCGACAGCCT
>CAZJTB010000001.1:22698-26719 GCA_964548485.1 uncultured Chryseobacterium sp.
TTCGTGAAGGACCGGCACATCCGCAACCTGCTCATCAAGCTGCGCCGCAGCGCGCACCGCGAGGAGAAGGACTTCGTGCGCGAATGCATCGACCACGTGTTCGCGCTGCCTGAGCACCGGGTGGTGCAGCTGGTAGTGGATGTGGATCCGGTGTGAGCCGTCAGTCCCGCGCGAGGATGACCGGCAGTCGCTGGCGCCGCCCAGCATCGGCGAGCTCCAGCACATAAGCGCCATCGGGCTGATCGGCGAAGCGCAGCTCGCCGCCAAGCATCGTGCCACTGGCAAGCGCCCGGCCATCGGTGGCGAAGAGCGTCCATCGGACCGCGCCTTCATGCTGCCCGTGCACGCGCACGCGGTCATGCGCCGGGTTCGGATACACCAACCACGGCGCGGCCTCCTGCTCCGCGATGCCGATGCCACCGCACGGCCATTGCAGCGCATCGAATACGGCCTTGGCCTGCAGCAGCGCGGGGAGGGCACAGCCATTGTGATCCAGTCCGGCGCCCGCGCTGATGGCCAGCACATCGGGCGCGCCGCTGGCGATCATGGCATCGCGCGCCACGATGCTGTTCTGATAGAACACATAGTCATCAGCCTCGCAGTAGAACATGCGCAGCCGCGACTGCGGCACCCAGTCGTCAAGGTCATTGGCGCGCAGCGCCTCGCGGAAGGGATGATCCGGCTCGTTGATGAAGGCCTGCAGCATGCCCGGCACCAGGATCTGGTTGGGGATGTCCGGCATGATGGCGTCCACCACGCCTGACCCGTTGTTTCCAAGGAAGAGCGGGGGGAGCAGCGTCGCGTAGGGCTCCTGGAGCACCTCGTCCACATCATCGTACAGCCAGGGGTACACATGGCCGTAGGAAAAGAGCACGTATGGCAGGTAGTACGGCGCAGGGTACGGCTCATCGGCGATGATCACTTCGGCTTGCACGCCGCTGGCATCATACGGCCCGCTGCACGGCGCGGCGGCGGTGACGGTGAACTCGTCTGCGTGCGCCTCCTGCAGCAGCTTGTGCGTGGCCATGCATGCGTGGCCGCCCTGCGAATAGCCGGTGAGGAAGACCTGGCCGTTCAGCGCCACGCCCTTCTGCGCGCACAGCTCGCGCGCCGCGCGCAAGGCATCGCGGCCAGCGGTTGCCTCGCTTGCCGCGTGCATGTATGGATGCGGACCGGGGCTGTCGCCCAGGCCGAGGTAGTCGGGCAGCACCGCCACATAGCGGAACGCGCTCAGGTAGTACGCCACCACGATCTCGCCGCTGAGGCGCGAAGGCACATCGTTGCGGTTGAGCACGGTGCCGTGCATGTAGGCCGCCAGGGCATGCGAGCAAGGCGAATTCACTGGGAGCGCGACCGCTGCGCTGGCGATGGTGGGCTGCCCGAATGGGTCCACAGTGTGGTACAGCACGCGGTAGGTCTCGATATCGTTGTGCGCCCCGGCGATGCCCTGGCCAGCCAGCTCGGCGATGGTGTAGGAAGAGATCAGCGAATCGCTGATGAGCGCTTGCGCGCGCAGCAAGCACGGGAATAGCAAGGCGATGGACAGGGACAGATGCTTCATGAGCGGCAAGGTAGCCGCTCATTCCGAAGGTGCAAGGCCCGCTGCGGCGCACAGCAACAGCCAGATACCGTGCACCGGTGCCGGGGCTTCAAGGCACATGTCGCTTCCCGTGAACGGATGCACGAACCGGACCTCGCGCGCATGCAGCGCGATGCTCCTGTCCTTCTCGCCCCTGCGCGCGCCGTACTTCACATCGCCCTTGATGGGATGCCCCCATGCCGCGAGCTGCGCACGGATCTGGTGGAAGGCGCCGCCTTCGGGCACGCATTCCACGAGCGCGTAACGGTCGCCTTGCGCGAGCACGCGCACGCGCGTGCACGACTCCTCACCTTCCGCCGCCTTCGAGATGATCGCCTTGTGCTTGCGCGCGTCGTGCGCGAGGCGATGCCGCAGCTCCGCTTGCGATGCCTCCACGCGGCCTTCAACAATGGCCCAATAGCGCTTCTCCATCCGCCGCTCGCGGAAGAGCGCGTGCAGGGCGCTGTTCGCCTCCGCAGTGCGCGCCAGCAGCACCACGCCGCTCACGGGCCGGTCGATGCGGTGCGCGAGCTCCAACCCGGGCTCCTTGCGCGCGCGCCGCAGCAGCGTGAGCAAGTCGGTATCGCCGGTGAGGTCCGGCTGCACGGGCATGCTTGCGGGCTTGCTCACGGCGAGCAGCCATGAGTCATTTAAAAGCACCGGTATCTCGGATAAGCTCATGATCCCGCGATTCCGTCCCGGCTCAAGGCCGGGGTGACAGCCGGAATGACAAATCAATATTGCTCCTTCGCACTTGGGAATTCCCTGCCGCGCACATCGCGCACATAGCCGCCAACTGCATCGCTGATCACCGTGTGCAGGTCGGCGTAGCGCCGCAGGAAGCGCGGGTTGAACTCCTTGTTGATGCCGAGCATGTCGTGCAGCACCAGCACCTGGCCATCCACGCTACCGCCGGCGCCGATGCCGATCACCGGGATGCTCACGCTCTGGGCCACCTCCTGGGCCAGCTTCGCCGGGATCTTCTCCAGCACCAATGCGAAGCAACCGGCCTCCTCCAGGAGCTTGGCGTCCTCGCGAAGGCGCTGCGCCTCGGCCTCTTCCTTGGCCCGCACCACGTAGGTGCCGAACTTGTAGATGCTCTGGGGGGTGAGGCCCAGGTGGCCCATGACCGGGATGCCGGCGGTGAGGATGCGCTCGATGCTGCCGATCACCTCGCGCCCGCCCTCGAGCTTCACGGCATGCGCGCCGCTCTCCTTCATGATGCGGATGGCGCTGTTGAGCGCGCCCTTGCTGTTGCCCTGGTAGGTGCCGAAGGGCAGGTCCACCACGATGAGCGCGCGCTGGCAGCCGCGCACCACGGCGCTGGCGTGGTAGATCATCTGGTCGAGCGTGATGGGCAGGGTGGTCTCGTGGCCCGCCATCACATTGCTGGCACTGTCGCCCACCAGGATCACGTCGATGCCCGCGCCATCGACCAGGCGGGCCAGCGAGTAATCGTAGGCGGTGAGCATGGCGATGGGCACGCCGTCGGCCTTCATCTCCTGAAGCGTATGCGTGGTGACGCGCTTGGCGTCGGTGCTGCTGGTGCTCATGCCCTTGGTGTTGGCGCGAAAGCTAGGCGCCAGGCCGCTCATGGCCCGCCAATGGCCGTTGGTCAAGCCATGGAGGCCCCAAGGAAGCCCCGGCTATCTTTGGCCGCATTCCAACGCACATGCGCCGATTCCTTCCGCTCCTGGTGGTGGCTGCCCTGCTCCAGGCCTGTTCCAACGACTTGGACGTGAACGCCGACTACAAGGACCAGACGATCGTCTATGGCCTGCTCAACCAGCGCGACTCCGTGCATTGGGTGAAGATCAACAAGACCTTCCTCGGCACCGGCAACGCCCTCGACATGGCGCTGGTGCGCGATTCGAGCGAGTACGCCGTCGATGCCATCACCTACGCCAAGGTGTTCCGCATCAACGATGCCGGCACCACCACCGATTCCTTCCCGCTGCGCGATACGGTGGTCACCGACCGTCAGCCCGGCGCCTTCTATTCGCCCAACCAGCGGCTGTGCAATACCTGCCGCCGAACAACCCCACATCCGGCCGTCGCATGTTCCTCCAGCAGGACGACTCGTACCGCATCAAGCTGGTGGTGAACGGGCGCACCATCACGGCCACCACGCCCATCACCAACGATTTCACCATCTCGGCCATCGACCAGGACACCAGCGGCACCTTCGCCAGCCGGGTGGGCCTGGTGAACACCGGCGGCGCCTACTCGAACTACGAGTTCAACTGGACCTCGCGGCGCGACAACAAGCGCTTCGTGGTGAGCTACCGCTTCCGGTTCGATGAGGTCACCGGCACCGACACGGTGCACCGCGAGTTCAACTCCGCGCTCGGCACCCGCTTCGTGGCCAACTCGTCCGCGCTTGAGGACCTCTTCGTCACCATGAACGGCCAGGCCTTCTTCTCCGGGCTCGCGGGCTTCATC
>CAZJTB010000002.1:0-23078 GCA_964548485.1 uncultured Chryseobacterium sp.
CGTGGCCAAGCATGGGCTGTTCGCCTCGGCGTACCGCACCGAAGTGTATTTCGTGCCGCTCTTCACCGGGCTGAACAAGACGGGCTATGAGCCCAGCCTGAAGCGATTCAGGAAAAGCGCAACGCCCGATGTGGCCAGCCGGGTGGTGTTCGCGAAGGCCGAACTCGATCAGGTGCGCGATGCGCTCGGCATCCGCGACCGCGACATCCCGTACTTCTTCGTGGTGTCGAAGGATGGCCGCATCCTGCATCGCGCCAGCGGCCGGTACACCGACGCCAAGCTCGATGCCCTAGAGGAAACGCTGCTGGGACCATGATGCGCGCCACATGCCCGCCTGGACCTGAGCGCGGCTCGCCTCGCCGTGCGGCGCACGCTCGCCGCCCCTCTACATTTGCCCACTTCCTAAACCAACCATGAACATGCCGATGACGTTCTGCACGACAGCCCTGCTCGCTCTCTCCATGATGGCCTGCGGACCCGCCAGCGACGGGAACGCCATGGCGGACCAAAAACCCAAGACCATGGAACAAGCCGAAGGCATCTACGCCAACATCAAGACCAACAAGGGCCTCATCGTGGTGAAGCTCGAGTACGAGAAGACCCCCATGACCGTGGCCAACTTCGTGGCGCTGGCCGAGGGCAAGATGAAGAACACCGCCAAGCCCGAAGGCACGCCATACTTCGATGGCATCAAGTTCCACCGCGTGATCGCCGATTTCATGATCCAGGGCGGCGACCCCACCGGAACCGGCATGAGCGGCCCGGGCTACATGTTCGCCGATGAGATCCATCCCGACCTGAAGCACAACCGCGCGGGCACCCTGAGCATGGCCAACGCCGGGCCCGGCACCAACGGCAGCCAGTTCTTCATCACCCACAAGGATACCCCCTGGCTCGATGGCAAGCATGCCGTGTTCGGCTACGTCACCGCTGGGCAGGATGTCGTGAACGCCATCCAGCAGAACGATGTGATGGAGACCGTGCGCATCGAGCGCGTGGGCAAGAACGCCAAGGCATGGGATGCCGTGGCCGTGCTCAATCAGCACAAGGACAAGTTCCGCCAGAAGCAGTAGGGCTAGCGCCTGCCGCGCCCTCGATTACGGCCACCGCCTCCGCGGTGGCCGTTGCTTTTCTCGCGCCTGCCGCCCTTGGGGTCGTAGGCAGGACCGGGCGGCAGGCCACCGGGCATGGGCATCTTCTTCACCTCGTAGCCGATCAGCGCCTCGATGCGGCCGAACTCGCGCATCTCCTTCTCGTTCACGAAGGTGATGGCCGTGCCCTTGCGCTGCGCGCGCGCCGTTCGGCCCACGCGGTGCACATAGTCCTCGGGGTCCTTGGGCACATCGTAATTGATCACCAGGTCGATGTCGTCGATGTCGATGCCGCGGCTCACCACATCGGTGGCCACCAGGATGCGCAGCTTGCGGTTGCGGAAGGCCAGCATGGTCTCCTCGCGCTCGCTCTGATCAAGGTCGCTGTGCATGGCGCGGGCGTTGAAGCCCTTCTTCTGCAGGTGCCGGTTGAGGTTGCGCACCTCCACCTTGCGCCCGGCGAAAATCACGATGCACTCGGCCGGGTTCGTGCGCAGCACGTGCTCCAGCACATTGGCCTTGTTCATGTCGAACACCACGTAGGCCTGCTGATCCACGCCCTCGGCGGGCTTGCTCAAGGCAATGGTGATCTCCACCGGATCATGGAGCACCTGCTTGGCCAGCTCGCGGATGGCAGGTGGCATGGTGGCGCTGAAGAGCAGCGTCTGCCGGTCGGCGGGCAGGAACTTGATGATGCGCTTGATGTCGTCCACGAAGCCCATGTCGAGCATGCGATCGGCCTCGTCGAGCACCAGGAACTCGATTCCCTGCACCGGCACGTAGCCCAGGTTTAGGTGGCTGAGCAGCTTGCCGGGGGTGGCCACCACCACTTCCACGCCACCGGTGAGCGCCTGCTTCTGCTGGTCGAAGGTGGAGCCGTCGCTGCCCCCGTAGAGCGGGATGGAGGTGATGGGCGTGTAGTAGGCGATGGCCTGCAGCTGCTGATCGATCTGGAGGGCCAGCTCGCGCGTGGGCACCACCACCAGCGCGCGGATGCTGCCTTCCACCTTGGGCCGGTAGCTGGTGATCACATCGATGATCGGGAGCAGGAAGGCCGCGGTCTTGCCGGTGCCGGTCTGGGCGCAGGCGATCAGGTCGCGGTGGTCGAGCACGGCCGGGATGGCCTGCTGCTGGATCGGGGTGGGCGTGCGGATGTTCATCGCATCGAGTCCTTCGAGGAGCTCGCTGCTGAGGCCCAGGGGTTGGAAATCCATTTCGGCGGGTTCGCCTTCGGCTTGAAAGGCCGGCGAAGATAGGGGGGCCGTCAGGAGGCCATGCGCAGGGCTTCCTGCCCCGTGGCGAAGCGCAACCGCACGCCGTTGGGGTCCGCCTCCAACGTTCCGTTGAGCTGCTCTGCGAGGCTGCGCATCAGACCGATGCCCACGGAACCCCTATCCGCTGCATGAGGCGCGGCGATCGGGCCGGGCCCGCCATCCGCATACTGCAGGGTCCAATTGCCCGCATGCTGCGTGAGGCTGAGGCTGATCCGCCCGTGGCGTTCATTGCCGAAGGCGTGCTTGATGGAATTGGTGATCAGCTCATTCACGAGCAGGCTCAAGGGCAACAGGGCCGCCGCATCCATCACGGTGCGGTCAGCCTGCACGCTGAGCGATACCGAGGCATGCAGCCCGTGGGCCACAAGGATCTGGCGGGAGAGCTCCTCGAAGTGCTCCTGGAGCGGCAGATCCCGCTCGGTGCCATTGCGATGGATGGCGGCGTGCACGAGGGCCATGGCCCTCAAACGGCCGCGTGCCTCGCGCAGGGCCTTGTGCGCATGCTGATCGGCGCACCCATCCATGCTCAGGCTCAGCACCGCGTCGATGGCCTGCAGGTTGTTCTTCACCCGATGATGGATCTCGTGGATCACCAGGTCCTTCTGCTCGTCGCGCAGGAGCGATTCGCGCAGCCTGAGGTTCTGGTGGTGCAGCTCCAGGCTCTTGGCCTCCAGCTCATCGCGCTGCCGGGCGATCACCGTGCTCTTGAGCCGTGATCGCCTTATGGCGCGACGGTACCGGTGAAGGACCCAAAGGAGAAGGAGCGCGATGATGCCGAGAGCCGCAGCCGTGAACACGATGATGTGCCGGGAACGGACCCCTTCAGCGATCAGCGTTTCCTGCCGGGCGTTCTCCGCGCGGAGGAACTGATTATCCAGCTCGCGGCGCTCCGCATCGTGCATGGCATGCATCCCGGAGAGGAGCAACTCCTTCTCCGCCTTCCGGATGGAATCGACATAGGCGTTGATGGCCAGCAAGCCTTCATGGGCCATCTTGAAATCGCCCTTGGCCGATGCCAGCTCATGCCGTGCCTTCATCAGGTCCAACCGGAGCGATGCCGCATCCAAGGGGCTCAGGCTCGATTGGACCTGGTCCAGGTTCGCGCGCGCCTCGGCAACCTGCCCAAGCTGCAGCGCGGTACGGGCCAGGTCGATGGCGGCACGGGCGGCATTGCGCTCATCACCCAAGCGCTCGAACGACCGCTGGGCCGCCACCAGCAGGGGCTTGGCATCGAATGGACGGGCTTGGCGAAGCAGGCCACGAGCCAGGTGCAGCCGGATGCTCGCACCGTGCGCTTCATCCGCATCGCCCAGCGCACGCTCGGCCACGCGCTGCGCCTCGGCCAGGTCACCGCCCTCAACGAGCGCTTCCACCAGCAGCAGCTCAGCGCCATGAATGACTTCAGTGGCATCGGTCTGCAAGGCCACGGCCAGCGCGTTGCGCGCTTCCTTGATGGCCCGCTCAGGCTCATCGAGCAGGCGATAAGCCCGCGCGATGCCCTGCAGGTCGAGGGCGATCCAGGCCGGCTTGGAGAGCCGTTGCGCGATCCGCAAGGCACGCATGCTGGCCTCGAGGTGCTCGGCGCGCTGACCGAGGCGGGCGTGCAGGTTCCCCTGCGCCAGCAATGCCTCGTGCGCAAGATCACCGTCATGCGCGTCCGTCGCGATCCGTTCGGCTTCGCGCAAGAGGCCCAATGCCCCCTTGGGATCGGCTGACGACCGCCGCGCAGCCAAACGGATCAGCGCTCCTGCGCGGTCCTGTGGGCTGGCATCGGTCTCCAGCATGAATCGGACGCTGTCGCTGGCATTCGAACACATCACGGCCAAAGGCATGGGCCCCATGGCAAGCAGGCAGAAGAGCTTGAATGCGAGAAGGTCGCGCCGCATGGGCGCTTCATACGGCTTCAGGCGGTAACGGTTGCGGGCCAGGCCCTTATGTTCGCCGTATGCGGGTGGCGGTTGAAGTGTGCGTGGCCTCCTTCGCCGAGGCACAGGCGGCAGCAGAGGCCGGTGCCGATTCAGTGGAGGTGTGCACCTGGTTGGCCTGCGGTGGTGTAACCCCGAGCAATGGCCTGGTGGATGCCATCCGGGGCGCGCTTGCGGTGCCGGTGCGCGTGCTCATCCGGCCCACGCCTGGAGGGTTCGTGTACGGCCCGGCCGAGGCCCATGCCCTGCTCACCGATGCCGAGGTCTTCGGCGGGGGCGCCTTGGGCTTGGTAACCGGGGCGCTCACGTCTGCGGGTCATGCTGACGCGGGCCTGATGCGCAAGGTGCTCCACGCGGCACCGGAGAGCGAGGTCACCTTCCACCGTGCCATCGACCACGCACCGGACATGCTGCATGCCCTCGACGCCTGCCTCGAATTGGGCGTGCATCGGGTGCTCACGTCCGGAGGCGAAACGATCGCCCTCGACGGCGTTGAGCGGTTGAAAGCGATGGTCGCGCGCGCTGGCGGTCGGCTGGTGATCGCCGCGGCGGGTGGGATCAACCCGGAGAACGTGGTGGAACTGGTGCAGCGGACGGGCGTGTCGGAGATCCACTTCGCAGCGCAGAAGCCCGTGCCCGGCGCACCGAAGGGCGCGGCGATGAGCTCGGCGAACGCAGGACTGAGCTTCGAGACCGAGCCCGATCGCGCCAAGATCTCGGGCGTGCTGAATGCGCTTGTGAAAGCGGGGCTCAGATGAAGCGCTGGTTGAGTGTCGCAGGTTGGTTGTGGTTGAGGGTTGTGGCCTCAGCGCAGGAAGTCCACATCCCGTTGAACGATGGCTGGAGCTTCACGCAAGCGGGCAAAGCGGAGTGGCGAAGCGCTGAGGTGCCCGGCGTGGTGCAGACCGACCTGCTGCGCCATGGGCTAATCCCCGACTTCATGCAGGGCAGCAACATCGACAGCGTGCAATGGATCGAGAACGAGGACTGGATCTACCGGCGCACGCTCTTCGTGGCCGACACGCTGCTGCGCCACGAGCACCTCGATCTCGTGTTCAAGGGCCTCGACACCTTCGCCGAGGTCTATCTCAACGACTCGTTCATCGGCACCGCCGACAACATGTTCCGCACCTGGGAGTGGAGCATCAAGCCGCTGCTGAAGAAAGGTGAGAACGAGTTGAAGATCATCTTCCGAAGCCCGATCAAGGAAGGCGCGAAGCTGCGCGAGACATATGGCACCCAACTACCGCACGACAGCGACCCCAGCGGCGTCAGCCCCTACATCCGCAAGGCGGCCTACCAATTCGGGTGGGACTTCTGCCCGCGCCTGGTGACGAGCGGGATCTGGAAGGATGTGGAGCTGAGGGGGTGGAGCGGGGCGAGGATCGCGCACGCCGAGATCCGCTGGATCAATGGGGACGCGCATGCGATCATCCTCACCGAAGGCGAGCGTGCCACGCGCAAGCGATGGCGCTGCGCCCTGTGGATAGATGGCGTTCGGATCGGTGAAGCGTCGCTGACCGGGGAGGGGCGTGGATTCGTCAAGGTCATAAAGGGTGAGCGCATCCCGGAGTGGTGGCCAGCGGGGCTTGGCAAGCCGGGTTTCCAGCAGGTTGAAGCGCGATTGACCAGAGGTCGCACAACCCTATCGAGCGCAAGGTTCCCGCTCGCGCGTACCGGGCATCACATCCGCAACAGTCGAGACGACCAAGGCTATGAATTCACCGCCATTGCGCATGGGCAGCCGTTCTTCGCCAAGGGCTGCAACCTGGTGCCGCCTGACCTGGTGCCCACGCGCTGCACCGATAGCGCCTGGGTGGCACAGGTGCGGCACATGCAGCGCGCAGGCATGAACATGGTGAGGGTGTGGGCCGGTGGCATCTATCCCCCCGAAGCGTTCTATGATGCGTGCGATACGGCGGGCATCCTCGTTTGGCAGGACTTCATGGTGGCCAACCTGCTGCCTGCGGAAGGCGCGTTCGAGCGGAACGTGGGTGCAGAGGCCGAGGAACAGGTGCGCCGCATCAGCAAGCATCCGTGCCTACTGCTCTTCTGCGGCAACAACGAGCTGAACGTAGCCTGGCACAGCTGGGGTTGGCAGGGCCGCTATGGCCTGCACGGTCCGGATTCGGCCCGTGTTATTGAAGCGAACGTGTGGCTCTGGACGGAAACGCTTCAGGCCGCCACGCGGGAAATGGGAGTGGAGCGGTACACGCCCACCTCCCCCCTCAGCAACTGGGGCAATGCCAAAGGCCTCACCGAAGGCGATCTCCACTACTGGGGCGTCTGGCACGGCGACAGCGCCTTCTCCTCCTTCAAGAACAACGTGGGCCGCTTCGTGAGTGAGTGGGGCTTCCAGAGCTACCCCGATAGCGCGCTATTGGCCAAGTACAACCCTGCCGACAGCCTGTACCTCGGATCCGCAACCGTGAAGCGCCTGCAGCGCAGCTACAAGACCGACCGGCCCATCTGGGAAGCGATCGAGCGCGAACTAGGGGAGGAGAGGCCCGCCACCCTCGGCGGCTTCATCGAGGCCAGCAAACGCGCGCAAGCCAAGGCCTACCAGATGGCCATCGATGCCCACCTCGATGCGCGCCCGCATTGCATGGGCACCCTGCTCTGGCAGCTCAACGATTGCTGGCCCGGCCCCAGCTGGAGCATCATCGACTACGAAGGCAATCCGAAACCGGCGTACGAGGCGGTGAAGAGGGCGTACGCAAGGCCGTGAAGGCTTGATCCCTCGGCAAATGCAGCGAATCGGGTGGGCATGGCTTCCAACCAGCCATCCCAGCTTTTCAATACATGCCAGCATGTGCGGCAACGCGCATAATCAAAAACCTACCTTCGGCCACGAACAGGGCCAAACCAAAACCAACGAACAATGTCAAGACTTGGACGCATCTTCAGCCTCGCGCTCAGTGCGGCAGCGATCGCATCGCTTCCGGCCTGGGGGCAGGGCAATTGCCAGAACAGCAGCCAGTATCCATTCGAGGCCATCATTCCTGATGGGAACGGCGCGATAACGGAGATCTCCGCCTGCAGCTGGGAGATCGAATACTCGGCCATTGGCCAGATTCAGGCCGGCGCCAACTACCGCTTCACCATCTCCAGCGGCGGATACATCACTGTTCGGCAGGATACTCCTGGCGGGGCCATCCTGGGCCAGGGCTATGGCATCGTGGACGTGGTGGCGGCCACCTCCGGCGACCTCTATGCGCACTGGAACATCGATGAGACCTGCGCCACGCAGCAGGTTTGCGTGATCACCACGGTGCAATACTTCGGCGATTGCGTCCCGGTGCTCGCCTTCGCCGCGCTGCAAGAGGACTGCCTGAGCCAGACCTACACCGTGGTGGTGGATGTGGCATCAACGGGCAGCGGCAGCACCGTGGGCATCAGCGCCACGGTTTCCGGCAACACGGAGATTTACCCGGGGCTGGGCACAGGTCCTTTCCTGCTCGGCCCTTATGCCTTCGGCGAGGCCGTTTCGGTGGAGGTGCTGCATGAATCCAACCCCGCTTGCAACATGGCCTTGGGCACCTTGCAGGAGAGCGGGGAATGCCCGCTCAGCATCGGCTGCGGCGCGGGTCCGAGCACCTTCGGCTACTGCTACAGCAACAACCAGACGAAGGTTTGGAACTACGTGTCCGATGGCGGGTCGGGCTCCTTGGTCATCTCCTTCATCGAGGGCGGCATCCAGGCCTTCGGCGATGTGCTCACGATCTACGACGGTACCGACGCCACCGGCACGGTGCTTTACACCAACCCGTCCGGCATCGACACCGACCTTGGAGGCCTGATCCTGGCCTCGACCACCGGTGCGCTGCACCTGGAACTCATCACCGACGGATTCGGCTCTTGCAACGATGAGTCCGTTGCCAGCTGGGCCTGGCAGGTGGAATGCCTGAACTGCCAGCTTCCGCAGGCCACCGCCACAAATGTGGACGATTGCGCCAACAATCAGTTCACCGTGCCGGTGACCGTGACCAGCCTGGGCGACGCGCCGACGGTGAACATCATCTACGCGGTTAACGGAGGCGGGGCCGAGGTGCTCTCCGGCATCGGGCTGGGCACCACGGTGCTCGGCCCCTTCACCATCAACGACATCGTCACCGTGATCGTGCAGAACGGATTCGACCCCTCCTGCTCGGTGGCCCTTGGCGTTATCACCGACAGCGATGATTGCCCCAACCTGATCGTATGCGGCGCCCCGGCCCTGGTTGAGACCTTCTGCTACAACGCCAATGAGATCCGTGACTGGACTTACCAGAGCGTGGGCTCCGGCACCTTGCGCCTGCGCTTCAATCGCGGCACCATCGAGAGCAACACCTGGGACGACTTGGCCATTTACGATGGCACAGACGCCACGGGGACGCTTCTCTTCGTGCACAACAATACGGCAACCTATAACCTGGGACCCGTGGGCAGCGCCATCAATAACACGCTGACCAATTTCTACGCGGTGGAGGTGTACAGCACCACGGGCAGCCTGTACATGGCCATGAGCTCCGATGGCTCCGTGCAATGCGGGCAGCCTTTCCCAACAACCACCTACGATTCCTGGGAATGGGAAGTGGTGTGCTTGGATTGCGCCATCCCTGCAGGCACGGTGGCCGTGGTTGACGACTGCGCCAATGACCAATTCAGCCTGGATGTGAACATCACCAGCACGGGCGATGCGGCCACCGCGACCATCGCTTACACCGTGGATGGCAATCCGGCGCCTGATGTCACGGGCGTGGGCACCGGCATCACGACGATCGGGCCCTTCGATTTCGGCCAGGTGGTGAACGTCACCATCGCGCACGAGAGCAACAACCTGTGCAACATCTCCAAGGGCAACTTCACGGAAACCGGAACCTGCCCCACGCTGATCACTTGCGGCACGGCTGAGGAAGTGACCACGTGCTACGCGAACAACAACGACCTGCGCTGGTACTTCCAAGGCACTGGCTCTTTCCCGCTGGGCATCTACTTCAACCAGGGCACTGTGTTCGCGGGCGATCTGATCCAGGTGTATGATGGTGGCGACATCACCGCCCCGCTGATCTACTCGGGCAACGGCACGGCAACCAACGTCGCGGGCCTGTTCTTCTACACGACCAACCCGGAGCACCGTCTCTGCGTGCGACTGCTGGCCAATGGGTTCACCGACTGCGCGGGCAGCGCCAGCCAGAACCCCGTGAGCTTCTCGGTCGATTGCCTGGATTGCACCCCGCCTACCGGCACCTTCAGCATCGTGCAGGACTGCGCCAACTTCCAGTACTCGGTGGCCGTGAACCTCACCAGCCTAGGCTCGGCCTCCAGCATGGCCATCACCAACAACAGCACCGCCCCCACGGTTACCGCGAACGCACCGGGCACCTACACGGTGGGGCCCTTCACCAGCGGCACGCCCGTGCAGATCACCGTGGTGAACGCGAGCAACAGCCTCTGCAACATCTACAGCGGCACGCTGGTGAACCCGCTGTGCCCCACCATCCTGTGCGGGGCCACGCCACTGACCGAGACCTATTGCTACACCAACAACGAGAACCGCGCATGGGCCTGGGCAGCACCCAGTCCGGGCGCAACGCTCAACCTGGCCTTCCAGCGCGGCACCATCGAGAGCAACACCTGGGATAACCTGCGCATCTACGACGGCCCTGATGCCTCCTCTCCGTTGCTGTTCCAGCATGGTGCGGGCACCACGAACCTCGGGCCTGTTGGAAGCGCCATCAACAGCACCGCGCCTTATGAGACCGTGAACGTGACCAGCACCGGCCAGAACCTTTACATGGTGCTCACCACCGATGCCTCCGTTTCCTGCGCCACCACCTCCGCCTCCTATGATAGTTGGATCTGGAATGTGAGCTGCATCGGCTGCTCCGCTCCTGGCGTGGCCTACAACCTGGTGCCCGATTGCCGCAGCCGGTCCTATACGGCCGAGGTCATCATCACCGCTCCGCCCAGTGGCCAGGGCATGACCATCGCCAATGTGCTCAGTGGGCAGAGCCAGACCATCAGCACCACGGGCGTGTACACATTCGGGCCCTACTTCACGGACAGCCTCAGCATCTTCGGCATCACCGACCTCAGCGAGCCCGGCTGCACCTGGCTCAGCGATGAGCTCACCTACCCGAGCGAGGATTGCCACATCGTTTCCTGCGGATCGGACAACTACGAGCACTGCTACGGCAACAACGAGGATCGCTGGTACACCTTCCGCTCGGCGCTGCCTGTGCCCACCACCATCGCCTTCCAGCAGGGCCAGATGCTCACCGGCGACCGCATCGTCGTCTACAACGGCGCGGATGAGACGGCCAACGTGATCTATCAGGGCAATAACAGCGGCAACCTCACCGGCTTCGCCGTGAACTCCCAGAACCCTGCCTATACCATCACCCTGCGCATCCAGAGCAATGGCTCCGGTTCGTGCAGCGATGGCCAGGCTACAGCGCCGCTGCGCTGGTCAGTGGCTTGTGGCGCCGTTGGCGTGGCCGATATCGCAAGCGATGGCTTCGCGGTGTTCCCCAATCCCACCGAGGGCATCGTCAACATCACTGTTGGCCCTGACGCCTCCGGCGCGGCCCGTGTGCGCGTGATGGATATGAGCGGAAGGGTGGTGATGGAAGCACCGCTGATGCTGCGCTCAGGCGCGATCCATGCCATCGACATGGGCGGCCTCCAGACAGGGCAATACGCCATCCAACTCAGCACGGCGCATTGGACCAAGGTGCAGCGCGTGCAAGTGGAGCGCTAATCGACAAGCGATGAAACAGGAGGCCCTGGGCATTGCGCCCGGGGCCTTTTGTTTCGGAGCGGGACCACCATGCTCGTTGGGGCGGAGCGCAACGACCGCTGCGAGAGTCCTTTCGGCACGAATCCGCCCACGAAGCCTGCCATGGAGTGGGATCACCCGTTCTAAGGGAAAGCCCGGTTTGGGGCAGCGGACAGGATACCCCTTGTTGATCCTGGCTGGCACTGGCCGAACCATGCCTGCCACCCATTGCAGGAAAGCCTGGCCAACCCATGGTGATTGTCGCCGGCGATGACCCATGGTCCACAGCTGCCACTGGTATTCTTGGCCCCATGTGCTGGCAGCGAAGGGCAGCTAGCGGGTGGCACAACCTCGCTTCGCCTCTACGCCTCACCCGACTTGCCAAGGAGCGCACATGGGCATCACTCAATGCCAGGCAATGACTCCCCATGACTGGTCCAGCCACAGACCCAGCCGCGCAGCCCTGATGGCTAATCCGTGCGGGAAGCGCGATGAAGGGGCGAACAGCAAGCGAGCACCACAATCGTTCATGGCTGAAACCACACCATGCCTGCTTGACCGGGTTTGGGGATCTGCCATCGGCCTCGCAGCTCCAAGAGCCCCACAGTTGCTTCATGGCGATTGAGCTCAATTGCTTGAGGATCACTGAGCCGTTTCGTACCAGATGCTCGATGGGTTGCACCGCTCAAGAGCCAGTTCCTCCTGGAACAGCGCCACTGCAGCGGGAAGGGGAGAATCCGCATGAATGACCAGTGGCGATGGTCGGGCAGTCAGCGTCATTCACAGGTGAATCACCAACCAGCATCCAGCCCGGCGTCCTCCCTGGCTCGCTGATCGCGAAGGAGGCGTTCCGAGCGTCCACGGTCCGTGCAATTCCGTGCCCATCGGTCGATCAGGATTCGCTACGCCAGCGCTGCAACGAATGGCGGCACCCAACCATGCGAAAGCGTTGCCGTTGACTAGCCTTCTCCATGACTCCGCCAAGAACGAAGGAGCCGCCCTTACGGGGCGGCTCCTCGATGGTTCGAAAAGGCTGGTGCTACTGGCCAACCACCAGCTTCTGCGCACTGCTGCCAGACCGGTTCTGCGCGCGCAGCATGTACATGCCATCAGCGAGGCCTGC
This sequence comes from uncultured Chryseobacterium sp., assembly GCA_964548485.1. Classification (GTDB taxonomy): domain Bacteria; phylum Bacteroidota; class Bacteroidia; order Flavobacteriales_F; family PHOS-HE28; genus PHOS-HE28. The sequence goes on from CAZJTB010000002.1 coordinate 12,174, forward strand.
CTCATGGCTGCTGATGTCGATGCTGTTGCCGCCCTGGGGCTGGAACACCTTGCGGAACACCTCAGCGCCGCGCATGTCGGTGATGGTGATCGTGGTGGGCGAGCTCTCCATGCCCAGCACCTGCACATTGAAGTGATCGTTGGTGGGGTTGGGGTACAGGGAGATGAAGGCATTCGCTCCCACTTCATCGATGCCCACCGGAACACCCATCCAGATATCGTCGATGAAGAGGTTGCCGCTCCAGGCGCTGCTGATGAAGCGGAAGCGGAAACGGACGTTCTGGCTCAGCACGGAGCCGGGCAGCGTAATGGTGCGCAGGGTCCAGTTCTGCGGGGGCACTGCGGCGCTGGTGCCGTTGGTTACCAAGGCGGTGCCGGAGATCTCCGCGCGCTGCAACCAGCTGCGGCCGCAGTCGGTGCTCGACTCCACGATGAGCTTCTCGGTGATCTCCGCTGCCGTATTCGTATTGGTGTTGTAGGCATAGCGGAAAGCCAGCGTTGCGCTGGGCGCGCCGCTGAGGTTGAAGATCGGGGTGTAGAAATCGTCGTAGTCGCCCACGTTGTCCGGATCGATCAGGAAATCGAGCTGCGAGCGCTCGCCGCTATTGAGCCAAACGCACGCATTGCCGGTGGCTCCCCCATTGGTGAAGCGGCGGAAGGCGGTGTGGTTGTTCTCGTAGTTGAAGCCGATGTAGGGGTAGGGGTCGGTCCCCGTTTGCGTCTCAAAGCTCTCATAGTACGGGGTCAGGGCCACGTCAGGGCCGCCGATGTACACCGCGTACGGGTCCGTTTTGGTATCCTCGCCCGTAGCGCTGGTCACCGTCAAGGTCACGGTCTTCCAACCGGTGCTGGTGAACTGCACGGTCGGATTGCGCTGGTTGCTCGTGGCCGGCACGCCATCCTGGAAGGTCCACGACCAGCCTGTGGGGAAGGCCCGCTGGGTGTTGTCGTAGAAGCGCACGTTCGTATTGGTGCAGGCGAAAGGCGCGTAGGGTATGCTCGGATTGGTGGGATCCTGGCCCACTTGGCAGTAGAAATCGGCTTGGGGCGGGCAAGTGGCCACGAAGCCTTCGGCCACGCCGGTCAGCTGCAGGTTCTGCTCGGTCCACAGGTTGGCCCGCTGGGTGGTGGTGGAGAGCAGCGCGGCACGGGCACGGTCGCGCTGGCCCAGGGTGAACATCTTGGAGCAGTACGAGTACTCCATGTAGTTCTCCACGTTCTCGATGGTGGCGGAACGGCCGGAGACATTCACATCATCCACGATGAAGGAGCCGGCGGCATCCTCGCTGTTCCAAGCGTAGATGCGGAACGTGAGCGCCTGCTCCAGGCTGGTATAGCCGGAAGCGGGGGGGTCGCAGGTGATGGTGATCGCCTGGGTGTCATCATCCACCTTGAAGCCGATGTTCGTGGGGTGGATGGTGATGCCCGTGCCAGCGAGCGGCAGGTTGGTGGCGTAATTGTTCTGGCTCGATCGCACGGCGAAGGTGCGCGGGCCATTGTCGCTGCGGCCCATGGTGAAGGTGAAGCTGGAGGTGGTGGCCTGCTGCTGCAGGGTGGGCGTGATGGTGAACTGGTAATACTTGCCCGTGTTGATCGCGCCGGTCAGGTTGGCATAATCGGTCTCGCCATCAGCCGCGCCCGTGCCCCAGTTGCTGAAGCCGAAGCGGCCGCTCACCGTTGAATTGCCCGAAACGCCAACCGCCGTGAACGCGCTGCCTGCCACGCGCTGGGTGGTGAGGTTGATGGAGTCGCGAACGATGGGCGCCGGAGTCGGGTCGGTGGTGCCCGAACCGGTGGTCACGTTGGCGAAATCGTACCGGATACCCGACTGAAGGGTACCACCCACATTGGTCTTGAAGGATTGACGGTCGCAATCGCCCCAGGGCCGCTGGTCATTCGCCGATGCCGGGCACGAGCTCCATCCCCGCGTGATCGGGGTGTCCTCCACGCCGTCATCGCCGCAGACCAGCTGCATGGCCCAGATGGGCGTATTCGGGTCCGGCACGCCATTGTTGCTGCCCCAAACGTGGGAGAGATTCAGGTAGTGGCCCACCTCGTGGGTAAGCGCGCGCGAGCGGAATGCCTGGCCCGTGCCGATGGTGCCTAGGTAGTCATGAAGGATCACGATGCCATCACCCCAGGCCGGACCGCCGGTGAAGTACCCAGCGGCGCCGCTGATGATCCGATCCACCACCCATACGTTCATGTACTTGCTGCGGGGCCAGGGATTGATCTTCGAGGTGGACTCGCCCCGCAAGGTCTCAGCCGACCGGTAACGCATGATGCCATTGGTGCAAGCGCCCTGCGGGTCGCGCGTGGCCAGCTCGAATTTGATGTTCATCTTGGCGATCAGGTCACGCATCGATGGATGCACGGAGATCGTATCGGCGTTCCGCTTGTCGAAGTCCCTGTTGAGGACGACCATTGCGTCGAGCACCTGCTCGTTGGTGATGTTCTCCTTGCCACCCAGGTGCAGGATGTGGAACACCACCGGGATCGTGTAGGTCACTTCACCGTCGCGCGAGCTCGCGTTGTTCAGCAGCAGCTCATCGATCTCCTGCATGAGCTGCAGCTCCTCCAGGAGGAAATCAGGGTTCTCGGCGATGGCGCGGGCGCGCATGATATCCGTGCCGCAGAGCACGGGCTCCGACTGCGCTCCGGCCAAGGCGGGCAGCAACAGCGCGGACAAAAGGAGGGGTAACGATCGGTTCATCGGTTGCGAGGGGTGATTTTGCCGTTTGGCGGTCGCAAGATAAACGCCTGCCCGATCAATCAGTTCTGCCGCAACCTCAGCCGCCTGCACCGTTGCTTCGCCTATAAGCATCGTTCCAGCCCAGGACCCAGCGCCAGCGCGGACCGCAGCAACTTCCTGCACCGATCCAGAGGAGTTAATTATCCGCCGGTGATGGTCGGAATATGGGCTGCATCCAACACCGCCAGAATGGTAGCGCAGGCCTGTTGGACCTCAGCGGCGCTCATAGTAAGCGTTGGGGCTATCCGAAACGCGGTAGGGCAGCTCAGGAACCAGAAGCCCAGGATCCCACGCTCCAGGCAACCATGCACCACACGCTGCACCAGGTCGGCATCGCCCAGGTCCACGGCCAGCATCAGGCCCCGGCCGCGCACCTCAACGATACACGGATGCACTAGCAGTTCCTTGAACAGCTTGCCCATGCGCATGGCATTGTCCGCCAATTGCTCATCCTCAAGTACTTCCAGAGCGGCCATGCCTGCCGCGCAGGGCAACGGGTGCCCCCCGAAGGTGGTGATGTGGCCCAGGATGGGGTCGTGTGTGAACAGGGCCATTCGCTCCCGCGAGCTCACGAAGGCGCCCATTGGCAAGCCCCCACCCAATGCCTTGCCCAGCACCAGGATGTCGGGCACCACGCCGAAATGCTCAAAGGCGAACCGCTTGCCGGTGCGGCCGAATCCGGTCTGCACCTCATCGAAGACGAGCAGGGCGCCCACCTCATCGCATCGCCGGCGCAACGCGGCCAACCAAGCCTGATCCGGCACGCGCACGCCGGCATCGCCCTGGATGGGCTCCACCACCACAGCGGCCACATGGCCATCAATCCGCTCCAGTTCGCCGGGGACGTTGAAGGTGATGTGGTCCACATCCGGCAGCAGCGGCCGGTTGCGGTACTTCTTCGCCTCGTTGTCCGTGAGGCTCAGCGAGCCATGCGTGCTGCCGTGGTAGCTCTTGCGGCAGCCGATGAGCCGGGTGCGTCCCGTGACGCGCTTGGCCAGCTTCAGCGCGGCCTCGATGGCCTCGGTGCCGCTGTTCACGAAGTACACGCAATCGAGGCCGCTCGGTAGCAGGCTTGTGAGCCGCTCGGCGAAGCGCACCTGCGGCTCCTGCACGAACTCGCCGTAGGGGATCACGTGCAGGTAGCGGTCAGCCTGGGCCTTGATGGCCGCCACCACCTTGGGATGGCGATGCCCCACATTGCACACGGCCAGGCCGGCCACGAGGTCGAGGTAACGCCGGCCATCGCGTGCGGTGAGCCAGCAGCCCTCGGCCTGAACAATGTCCAGCGCCAAGGGCGTGGGGCTGGTCTGCGCCAGGTGGTTCAGGAAGGCAGGTCGAAGGTCATCCATCGGGGTTCCTCCACGGGACGGGGAGGCCGCGAAGTTCGCTGGGGCGCCATCAATGGCGGCGCGGAGGGCCGCCGCGCCCGTCGCGCATCTCCTCGCGGCGCTCCTGGAATCGCTTCACCACCTCGCGGTGGAAGTCGCGCTCGGCGCGGCCCAGCTCCACCATGCGCTTGGCCCCGATGATCTTGCGGCCATCACCTTGGAATTTCCGCAGGAGGTCCACTTCCTTCTGGCGGTTGGCCACTTCCTTTTCCAAGTGGGCCTTGGCCTCCGCCTCCGTAACGGCATCGCCCTTCTCGCGCAGCGCGCGGTCCGAATCGCCCAGCTCGCGGCGCAGGGCATCGGTCTCTTCATCGAACTTGTTGTACACGGGCCAGAACTGCTGCGCCTCCTCGGGCGTGAGCGAGATCTTGCTCGTGAGGTAGGCCGCCTTTTGGGCACGGAGCTCCTTCATCTTCTCCGGCGAGAGGTGCGGCGGTGGCCCGGGGGGCTGGGCGTGCAGGGCTGCGATGGGCCCGGCGAGCAGTGCCAGGAAAAGGAGCGTGCGGAGCGTTTTCATTGCAGTTCAACCAGGAATTCCGTGGCATCGTGGGCTTGCAGGTAGGCGGCCAACTCATCGGCGGTCAGGTCGTGCTGAATGCCAGGGATGGGCTCTCCTTCGGAGGCCAGCTCGGCTAGTAGTTCACGGTCCGCCAGCACCCAGTCCGCATCGGTCAGGGCTACGCCAGTGGTCATGGCCGTATCGGCCGCCGCGGGCCGAACGAACCACACCACCGCCACGAGCGCCGCCGCCGCCATGCTCCATCCGATTCGCCTGGCCGGTGCTTCCGACATCCAACGGCTCCACCACGGCGCGGCCTTGCGCTGGGCGATGGCCGACTGCACCTGCATGGGGAACCGGTCGAAGAAGCCTTCGGGCGCCGTGAACGGATCCTCCTTAGGGATGGCCCGAAGCAGGGGAGCCTCGCTCAAGGGGTCGGTGTCGTGCCGGTGTTCCATCGTTGGTCGGGGGCTAGGACGCGTGGGAGGAGGACTTGGTTTGATCGGCCAGGTAGGCCTCGATCTTCTTCACGGCGATGTGGTAGCTGCTCTTCAGGGCGCCCACGCTGGTGCCGGTGATGGCGCTGATCTCCTCGTACTTGAGCTCCTCGAAGTACTTCATATGGAAGACAGCCCGCTGCTTCGGCGGAAGCTGGGCGATGGCCTCCTGCAGCTTCCGTTGAATCAGGTCGCCGCTGAAATGCTCGCTGCTGTCCAAGGTGGAGCTGATCTGCTCCACCGCCTTGTCGCTGCTCACGAACTGGCGTCGCTGCTTGCGCCTGATGTGGTTGAGCGCCTCGTTGTGGGCGATGCGATAGAGCCAGCTGTAGAGCTGGGCATCACCCCTGAAGCCGGGAAGCCCGTTCCAGGCCTTGATGAAGGTGTCCTGGAGCACATCGGCCGCCTCGTCGTGGTCGGTGACCATGCGGCGGATGAAGGCATAGAGCCGGCGCTGGTACTGCCGCACCAGCAGGTTGAAGGCATAATGCCGCTTGTCCTCCTGCCGGAAGAGCGCGAGCAGCTCGGCATCGGACAGGTCGCTCATCGCTGCCCGATGGTGGCCTATTTGCGGGCGATGGCGCGCTTGGCGGCCTTCACGATGTCCGGGGCATCCAGGCCGTACTTCTTGAGCAGCTGATCGGGCGTGCCGCTCTCCCCGAAGCTGTCGTTCACGGCCACGAACTCCTGCGGCGTGGGCTTGTGGAGGGCCAGCACTTGCGCCACGGCATCGCCTAGACCGCCATGCCGGTTGTGCTCCTCGCAGGTCACCACGCACCCGGTCCTGCCTGCCGAGGCGATCACGGCCTCCTCATCCAACGGCTTGATCGTGTGCATGTTGATGACTTCGGCATGGAGGCCTTCGGCCCTCAGTTCCTCGGCGGCGCGCAGCGCGTTCCACACCAGGTGGCCGCACGCGATCAGGGTCACATCGGTGCCTTGCTCCAGCACCTGGGCCTTGCCGATCTGGAAGGGCAGGTCCGCCGGGATGAAGACCGGCCACTTCGGACGTCCGAATCGGAGGTAAACAGGGCCTTCGTGCGCAGCGATGGCCAGTGTGGCCTGCTTCGTCTGGTTGAAGTCGGCGGGCACCACTACGGCCATGCCGGGCAGCATCCGCATCAGTCCGATGTCCTCCAGGATCTGGTGGGTGGCGCCGTCCTCGCCCAAGGTGAGTCCCGCATGGCTGGCGCAGATCTTCACATTCTTGCCCGCGTAGGCGATGCTCTGCCGCACCTGATCATAGACGCGGCCCGTGGCGAAGTTGGCGAAGGTGCCCGCGAAGGGGATCTTGCCGCCGATGGTGAGCCCGGCGGCGATGCCCATCATGTTGGCCTCCGCGATGCCCACCTGCACGAAGCGCTCGGGGAATTCCTTCTGGAAGGCGTCCATCTTGAGCGATCCGGTGAGGTCGGCGCAGAGGGCCACCACGTTGGGGTTGGTGCGGCCCAGTTCCAGCAGCCCGGCGCCGAAGCCGCTGCGGGTGTCCTTCTGGTCGAGTACGGGGTAGGGCATGGTGCGGTGCCGAAGCCTCGGCGAGCGATGGTGGTTAATAGTTGAGCGTGATGCTGCGCCCGCTCTCGATCACGGCATCCTTGGTGATGCTGAGCTCGGTGCGGCGCGCGAAACTGCTGCGGTAGATGACCTGGTAGGGGCCTGGCTGCAAGCGGAATTGGTGGCGCGAGGCGGACGGGTCGAGGTCGGCCACCCAGATGAGCTCGTCGCCTTTCTTCTGGAACACGCTCCCAGGCCCGGGCGCGCTGGACTGGATGTTGAGCACGCCTGCCTTGGGCACCACGATGTCGGTGGTCCGGCCCTGCTCGATGCGCACATCCGGGATGTAGGTGCGCGGGAGGGTGAGCACTTCCAGGTCGTAGGTGCCCACGCGGTAGCGCTGGGTGCTGCCCATGTCCTGTGCGGTCAGGGTGGCCATCTCGCCCTTGCGCCTGACGATGCACGCCACCTGGCCGGCATCGCTGGGACCGGTGCCCATCTTCAGGCTCAGCCTGCCGGTTCCCGCATCCACGGCGATGATGGTGTGGGTGCCGGGCCGCACGGTGACGTTCTCCCGCACGCTCGGCGGCACGGTGTGGGCCACCACCCGGTAGGTGAAGATGGGGTCGATGCTGAGCGTGTCGGGCACGTTCCGGTCGTTCATCGTGTGCTCCAGGTGATACCGCACCTGGCCTGTCTTCTGGTCGTAGAGCGTCACGGCCATGTCGGTCTCGGTGGGCTTGCCATCGGCGGTCATCAGGCTGATCTGCGCCGTGGTGCTGTTCAGGGCCTGCGTCACCACCACCTGCAGCACATGCTCCAGCAGCTCCGGCGTGCTGGCATCGTAGTAATTGCCCACGCACTGCAGGGCATAACGTTCATTCTCCGTGAGCCCCACGCCGATCACGAACGGCTTCAGCACGATGCCCTTGGCCTGCAGGGCGCGGCTCACGGCGCAGGGATCCTCGTCGCAGGCCTCGATGCCATCGGTGATGAGGATGATGATGTTGCGCACCGGCCGCGCCCATTTGCTCCTGTCCAGCTCCGGGAAGTCCTTGGCGGCCTTCTCGAGCGACCGCGCGATGGGCGTGGTGCCCAAGCAGCGCGTGGCCAGCATTTTCTTACGGATCTCGGGGATGCGGTCCGAGCCGAAGGGCACTTCGAGCTTGGTGTCGTCGCAGTCCTGCCGGCCCGGCTGGATGGGCGTCTGGTGGCCGTAGAGGCGCAGGGCCAATTCAAGGTCCGGCTGGCCTTCGAGGCGTTGCAGCGACTTCAGCAGCAGGTCGCGGGCGGTGTTGATCTTGGGCTGATTGCCCCAGAACGCGTTCATGCTGTTGCTCGCGTCGAACACGAAGAGCATGCGCGTCAAGGGCGGTTGCGGCGCAGCCTCCTGGGCCAGCAGCGGCGCAGGCTTCAGGAGCAGCAGGGCCGAGAGGGCCAGCGCACCGAACAGGAAAAAGCGCGGCAGCGAGCGGGTGGCGGTCATGGCCTTTCGGGCGGCCATGTTCATGCCAGATTCGCTTGGTCGGCTTCGCTTGTGCGGGGCGGCTGACATGCCTCAGTAATCGCCCAACGTCTCCTCGAGCTGCGCTAGTGCGCTGGCCAGCTGCGCATCATTCGGCGCGATGCCATGCCAGGCGTGGCTGTTCATCATGAAATCGACGCCCTGGCCCATCTCCGTGCGCATGAGCACCATGACGGGCTTGCCCTTGCCGGTGCGGGCCTTCGCCTGCTCCATGGTGGAGAGCAGCGCGGGCATGTCGTTGCCGTTGGTCTCCAGTACGTCCCAACCGAAGGCCTGCCACTTGGCGCGCAGATCCCCCAGCGGCATCACCTCATCCACGTCACCATCGATCTGGCGGCCATTGTAGTCCACCGTGCTGATCAGGTTGTCCACCTTCTTGCCAGCGGCGAAGAGGGCCGCCTCCCAGATCTGGCCTTCCTGGAGCTCCCCGTCGCCATGAAGGCTGTACACGAGCCGGTCATCGCCATTCAGCTTCTTGGCCAGTGCCGCGCCGATGGCCACGCTGAGGCCCTGGCCCAGCGAGCCGCTGGCCATGCGCACGCCGGGCAGGCCCTCGTGCGTGGTGGGGTGGCCCTGCAGGCGGCTGTCGATGCGGCGGAAGGTGCGCAGCTCCTCCACCGCGAAGTAGCCGCTGCGCGCCAGCACGCTGTACCACACCGGGCTGATGTGGCCGTTGCTCAGGAAGAAGAGGTCCTGCCCCCGGCCATCCATGTCCCATCGGGCGGGATCATGGTGCATCACGTGGAAGTAGAGGGCGGTGAAGAAATCGGCGCATCCGAGCGATCCGCCGGGGTGGCCGCTCTGGCAGGCATGCACCTGCCGCACGATGTCGCGCCTCACCTGCGAAGCGATGCGCTGGAGTTCGGCTACGGACGCAGGAGCGGGCGCGGCCACGGTTGAGGGAGCAGGCATGGTGGAAGCGCCGTCAAAAGTAGCCGGGGCACTCCCTCGGCCCGGCCGTGTGAAGATCTTTTGAAAAGTGCGGGAGCCCTTGCAGGGCGGGGCTTTGGACCATCCAAGGCGCTGCGCCAAGGCTCACGGTTCATCACGCCCGGGCAACATCGGGTGCGCCCCGCGTTGTCATCAGCGCATCCGGTGCTTTTGGTTTTGGACCGGTTCGTCGCTGAGCGGGAGCCTTCGGGCTCCCGCTCTTGCTTCATGATCGGGCATGCGCCCGGGGCTACATTCGCCGCCCGAAAAGCGAGACCATGGGATTGAAGTGCGGCATCGTGGGCCTGCCCAACGTGGGCAAGAGCACCCTGTTCAATTGCCTGAGCAACGCCAAGGCGCAGGCCGCCAACTTCCCGTTCTGCACCATCGAGCCCAACGTGGGCACCATCACGGTGCCCGATGCCCGATTGAACAAGTTGGCCGAACTGGTGAATCCGCAGCGCATCCTGCCCACCACCGTGGAGATCGTCGATATCGCCGGGCTCGTGAAAGGCGCGAGCAAAGGCGAGGGGCTCGGCAACCAGTTCCTCGGCAACATCCGCGAGTGCGATGCCATCCTGCACGTGCTCCGCTGTTTCGATGACCCCAACGTGGTGCATGTGGATGGCAGTGTGGACCCCGTGCGCGACAAGGAGGTCATCGACATCGAATTGCAACTGAAGGACCTGGAGACCGTGGAGGCGCGCATCGCCAAGGTGCAGAAGCAGGCCTCCACCGGCGATAAGGACGCCAAGAAGCGCTTCGACCTGCTCACCCGCATCAAAGAGACCCTGCTCAAAGGCCAGAGCGCCCGTGCGGCCATCACTGCCAACGACGACCCGGACCTGGTGGGTGAGTTCCAGCTGCTCACCACCAAGCCCGTGCTCTACGTGTGCAATGTGGACGAGGCGAGCGCGAAGACCGGGAACGCCCATGTGGAGCGCGTGAAGGAGGCCGTGAAGCACGAGAATTCCGAAGTGGTGATGGTGACCGCAGCGATCGAAGCGGAGATCGCCGCACTGGACACTCCCGAGGAGCGGGCGATGTTCCTGGCGGACATGGGCCTCGACGAGCCCGGCGTGAACAAGCTGATCCGCGCGGCCTATCGGCTGCTGAAGCTGCAGACCTACTTCACGGCAGGGGAGAAGGAGGTGCGCGCCTGGACCATCCACCAGGGCGATACCGCGCCGAAGGCCGCCGGGGTCATCCACAGCGACTTCGAGAAGGGCTTCATCCGGGCCGAGGTGATCGGCTACGACGACTATGTCGCGCTCGGCAGCGAATCCGCCGCGCGCTCAGCGGGCAAGCTGCGCATGGAAGGCAAGGAATACGTGGTGAAGGATGGGGACGTGATGCACTTCCTCTTCAACGTGTAAGGGTGCCCGTGCGCTAGCGGCGCCGGTTCATGTACACCATCACGTAGTACAGCAGCGTGCCGATGCTTCCGATAGCAGCCACCACGTAGGTGCGAGCGGCCCATTTGAGGGCATCGGCGCTCATCGCGTATTCGGACTGCGTTACGATGCCATTGCGCTGTATCCAGGCCAGCGCGCGATTGCTCGCATCGTACTCCACAGGCAGCGTTACGATGCTGAAGAGCGTGGTCATGGCGAAGAGCCCGATGCCCAGCAGCAGCAGCGCCGGGAACTGATTCAGCAGGAGGATACCGCCGAGCAGGATCCATTGCATCCATTGCGAGGCCACGCTCACCACCGGCACGAGCTTGCTGCGCATGGTGAGCCATTGGTAGGCCGTGGCGTGCTGCACGGCATGGCCGCATTCGTGCGCGGCAATTCCCACGGCCGCGACGGATTCGCTGTC
>CAZJTB010000003.1:0-14713 GCA_964548485.1 uncultured Chryseobacterium sp.
CACTGGAACACGTTGGCGCCCACGCTCAATCCGCTCACGCCGGTGGTGGGGCTGCTGGGGTTGGCAATGGTGCCGCTGCCGCTCACCAGGGTCCAGGTGCCCACAGCCGGGAAGATCAGGCTGCTGCCTACGAGCGTGGTGCTCGTGGTGGGCGTGCATAGCTGCTGGTTGGGGCCTGCGTTCGCCACCGGGTTGTTCGGGTCGTACACATAGATGTCAACCAGGTCGCTGGTGATGCCGCACGCGCCGTTGTTGATGCTCCAGCGCAAGGTGTTCAGGCCGATGCTCAGGCCCGTCACGGTTGTCGTGGGGCTGCTCGCATTGCCGAACGCGGCCGTGCCCGCCACCACGCTCCAGCTGCCCGTGGCCGGCAGCGCTGCGGCATTGGCCGCCATGGTGAGGGTGTTGCCGGTGCCGCACACGAACTGGTCGGGCCCCGCATTGGCTGCCTGCGCATTGCCATCGGCCAGGGTGATGGTCATGCTGCTGCTGGTCACCCCATTGGGGCACACGCCGTTGTTCACCGTCCAGGTGAACTGGCTCACGCCCACTTGCAGGCCCGTGATGGCCGTGGTGGGGCTGTTCGGGTTCGCGATCGTGGCCAGCGGACCGCCGCTCTGCGTCCAGGTGCCCTGCGCGGGGAAGGTGACCGCGCTGCCCGCCATGGTGGTGCTGGTCACCGGCGTGCAGAAGCTCTGGTTCGGGCCGGCTGCGGCGTTGGGGTTGTTCGGATCAAAGATGAAGATGCTCATCTGATCCGTGGTCACCCCGCTGCACGGGCCGTTGCTCACCGTCCACTGGAAGATGCTCTGGCCCACCTGCAGCCCTGTGACTGTGGTGGTGGGGCTGCCCGGATTGGTGATGATCCCCGTGCCGCTCACCAGCGTCCATTGGCCGGTGGCGGGGGTGATCAGGTTGCTGCCCGCCATGGTCACCGTGCCGTTGGTGGTGCACAGCGAGATGTCCGGTCCGGCGTTCGCGATGGGGTTGCCGAAGTCGAACACGCGCACGGTCATCTCATCGCTCGTGATGCCATTGGGGCACGGACCATTGTTCACGGTCCAGCGGAACACATAGGTGCCCACGGTGAGGTTGCCGATCTCTGTGGTGGGGCTGTTCACGTTGGTGATCGTGGCGCCCGGCGGGCCGCTCACCACGCTCCAGGTGCCCACCGCCGGGAAGGTGACGCTGCTGGCCGCCATGAACACGGTGTTCGGCGCCACCGGCACGCAGATCTCCTGATCGGGACCGGCGTTGGCCGCCGGGTTGTTCGGATCGTAGTTCAGGATCACCACGTCGTCGCTGGTGCTTCCGCACGGGCCGTTGTTCACCGTCCAGCGCAGCGTTACGCTGCCCGTGCCCAGGCCCGTGATGGCCGTGGTGGGGCTGCTCGCATTGGCGATGGTGGCCGTGCCGCTCACCACCTTCCAGGTGCCCGAGGCCGGAGCGGCCACGGCATTGGCGGCCATCGTGGTGCTGGTGGCGCCGCAGAGCGATTGGTCAGGCCCCGCATTCGCAGCGGCCACGCTGGGGTCGAAGAGCGTGATGGTGACCGTGCTGGTGGTGGTGGCGCCCGGGCAGGGACCGTTCACGATGGTCCAGCGGTACACGTTGGCGCCAAGGGCCATGCCCGTTACGGAGGTGTTGGGGCTGTTCGCATTGGCGAACACGCCCGCGCCGCTCACCACGGTCCAGGTGCCGATGGCCGGCGCCGTGGCGGCATTGGCGGCAAGCGTCACGCTGGCCACCGGGGCGCACAGGTTCTGGTTCGGACCGGCATTCGCGGCAGGCGCGTTGCGGTCGTACACGCGGATCACGACATCATCGAACGTGGTGGGCGGCACGCAGGGGCCGTTGTTCACCGTCCAGCGGAAGGTGTGCGTGCCCACGGCCAGGTTGCTGATCGTGGTGGTGGGGCTGCCCGGCGTGGCGATCACCGCACCGGCCGGACCGCTCACGATGGTCCAGTTGCCCGAGGCGGGCGGGGTGGCCGCGCTGGCCGCCATGGTGGCCGTGGCGAAGCTGCTGCCCACCGGTGTGCACAGCTCCTGATCGGGACCCGCATTGGCGGCGGGCGTGTTCGGGTCGAAGCGCGTGATGGTGACCTGCGAGGTGGTGATGCCGTTGGCGCAGGGACCGTTGTTCAGTGTCCACTGGAACACGTTGGGGCCGAAGGAGAGGCCGCTCACGCCCGTGGCGGGGCTGTTGGCGTTTGCGAAGGTGCCCGTGCCGCTGATCACCGTCCATGTGCCGGACGCTGGCGGCAGCGGTGAATTGCCCGCGAGCGTGGTGCTGCTGCTGCACACTTGCTGGTTGGGGCCGGCGTTCGCGTTCGGGCTGGCCGGGTTGAATACGGTGATCACCACATCATCCTGCGAGCTCGGCGGCACGCACGGGCCGTTGTTGATGGTCCAGCGCAGCGTGTTCACCCCGATGCTCAAGCCATTCACCTGCGTGGTGGGGCTGTTGGCGTTCACGAAGGTGCCCGTGCCGTTCACCACCGTCCAGGTGCCCTGCGCCGGGAATATGGCGCTGTTGCCCGCCAGGGTCGCGCTCGTGGTGGGCGCGCAGAGCTGCTGGTCCGGCCCCGCGTTCGCCGCAGGCTGGGCATTGCTGAACACGAACACCGTGACGTTGCTGCTGGTGGGCGCGCCGCACGGGCCGTTGCTGATGGACCATCGGAACACGTTGGCGCCCACGCTCAGGCCGTTCACCTGCGTGGTGGGGCTGTTCACATCCACGAAAGAGCCCGTGCCGCTCACCAGCGTCCAGGTGCCCACCGCCGGCGCGGCCGCGGTGTTGGCGGCCAGCGTGGTGCTGGTGCTCGGCAGGCAGATGCTCTGATTGGGTCCCGCGTTGGACGCGGGCTGCGCCGGGTTGAAGCTGGTGATCACCACATCGTCGCTGGTGGTGCCGCAGGTGCCGTAGTTCACCGTCCAGCGGAAGGTGTTCACACCGGGCGAGAGCCCGCTCACCGTGGTGGTGGGGTTGTTGGGGTTGGCGAAGGTGCCCGAGCCGTTCACCACGCTCCAGGTGCCCTGCACCGGCCAGGGCAACTGGCCGGCCAGCGTGGCGCTCGCGCCGCATACGCTTTGGTCGGGCCCTGCATTCGCCGGAGTGAATGGCGGGGTCACCTGGATGGCGAAGCCGAATTGGTTGGTGCCGACGATCGGGCAGGCGTTGTCCTGCACGTTCACCGAGAACAGGTTCTGGCCGATGTCCGCCGTGGTGGGCGTCCAGCAGAAGGTGCCCACGGGCAAAGGCCCGGCGGTGGTGGTGAAGGTGGCGCCCGGGATGCCGTTGTTCCAGGTCATCGTCACCGTCTGGCCGGCATTCGGGTCGCTGCTGTTCACCGTGAAGCAGAAGGGCACGCCCGCGCACACCCCGTAGGTATAGGTGGATGTGCCGTTCACGCCGCTCGCCTGGGGCAGCGCATTGCTGCAGGCGACAATGGCGAACTGCACGTCGCGGATGAGCTCGCCGATCTGCACGCCATTACGGAACTCGCGCACGCGCACGGTGACCACCGCGAACTGCTGGATGCTCGGCGTGAAGGTGATGGTGCCCGTGATGGGGTTGATCTGCACGGCGTTGGCGCCCCCGCTGGTCACCACGGGCTGCGTGGCGCTATAGCCCGCATTGTAGGGGATGTTCGACCCGTTGGAGCCGAGCGCGTTCACCAGCGCGAAGGCCAGCGAGTCGCCATCCGCATCGTTGAAGCCGTGGTTGTAGCTCACCGGCTGGCCCACGCAGCCGAAGGCCGTGGGGGTGTTCAGGAAGGTGGGCGAGTTGTTGCAGGGCGTGATGGTCTGCCGCAGATTCGCGTACAGGTACAGGTTGCGGCTCCCCGGGTTGTTGAGCGAGGTGATGGCGTTGTTGCGGCAGCACAGGTCCCAATCGATGATCCAGTCGCTTCCGCAGCTGGCATAGGCGCTCAGGTTCACCACAGCGCTGTAGCGATAGCGCTCGATGCCGAACTGCGCGCTGGAGTTGGTGCAGCGATCAGCCGCGCCGAAGCAGAGCGGGGTCACCACATCCACGCCATCCAGGCCGAAGCAGGGATTGAGGGTGATGTTGCCGCAGGCCGCGCTGCGCATGCGGAACTGCCGGCCGTTGCTGCAGTTGGTGGGCGCAGCCACGCCGTTGCAGTCGCGGTAGAAGTTCAGGCGCACGCGGTAGATGCCCGCGCCGATGCACTCGTATGTGAGCTCGCCCCCCATGGCGTGGGTGGCGCGCGCATCGCCCTGCCAGAGCAGCAGGGCGGCCAGCGTGGCGAGCAGGGGCTTGATCAGGCGGGCGAGGGGGCTGCGCGTAGAACGGTTCGCGCGGGCAAGGGGTCGAATGTCCATCATGTGCCGTCCGGCTTGGGGGCACCGCCGTCAGCGCGTTCCCGTCATCGTCCGCCCGGCGGGCAGGCATCGGCAAGGGAGATCGCCGATGCGGCAGGACTTCGGTAAAAGCGCAGTCAGGTTGGGTGCCGGGCAAACGTATCGGCGCATTCTTGGGATGCTGACCGCGATGCGGCGCACTTGTCAACACGTGCGTGTGAGGGGTGCGCGTGCGTGGATGCGCGCGCTGCGGTCCGATCAAGCTGCTAGCTTTCCCAAGCTAAAACCCGAACCATGAGATCCTCCAGCCTGCTCGCCTACATCGCCTTCACCTCGCTCCTGCACATCGGTTGCCGCCGCGAAGAGCCACGCGCGGATGCGCGTCCGCAAGGGCCGGTGCTCCAATCGCGCAGCGATGCCCAGCCCATCCCCGCAGGCGACCCGCTCTCGCAAGCCGACCTCGACCGCATCGTGGTGGGCACGCTGGAGCAGCGCAACGATTTCCATTGGGAATGGATGGACCTGCGCGTGCTGTGGAGCGCGCTCCAGTACAACGACCACAGCCTGGCCATCGGCTACCAGCCCGCCGATGCGCAAGGGGTTGATGACGCCTTGCACGCCATCGACATCCGCAACGGCGCATGGCGCGATGTGCACGATGCCCTGCTCGACGCCATCGTCACCGCGCTCAACGAAGGGCGCGCGCAGGAGCCCATCACGCTCGACGACATCCTGATCGAGGACGACCCTGTGCTGCCCGTGATCACCCTGCGCATCACCGACAAGCGGGTGGTCACCATGCTGCGCAACCTCCGCAACGTGCGCTACCTGGAGCCCCTCGACTACTGGCCCGCCGGGGCGCGCGACGACCGGAGCACCAGCGGGTGCAGCCCTTCCGGAACCGCTGTGAATGCCAGCGATTTCACAGTCATCACCCCGAACGCGGCCCTGCCGTGGAACTTCGTCAATCACACCATCCCGTCAGCATGGGGCAGCGCCACCGGAAGCGGCATCACGGTGGGCGTGATTGATGCGGGGCTCAGCGCGGCCCAGCCGCTGCTCGGCGCCGACTTCAACAACGGCGACAGCAATTCGGGGCGCACGGTGTCCGCCTCGTTCACCTTCGGCAGCAGCGCTTACACGAGCTGCACCCACGGCAACAGCATGGCCGGCCAGGCCGTGGGCCCGCGGAGCAGCACCGGCGCGGCCACAGGTGTGGCCTACCGCAGCAATCTGGTCTTCGTGCGCGCGTGCGAGGATGTCGTGCTCGACCTCAGCAGCGAGCGCACCGCCGTGAAGAACGCGCTGGTGACCTTGGGGAACAACAACGCCGTGCGCGTCATCAGCATGAGCATCGGCACGCCGTTCAGCAGCAGCGTGCTCAGCGATGGCGTCAACTATGCCCATGGGAAGGGCAAGCTCATCATGGCTGCTGCGGGCACCAGCTTCAGCTGGACCACCTGGTGGGGCGTCATCTACCCGGCCGCGCTGAGCAAGTGCGTGGCCGTGACCGGCGTTAAAGAGAGCGGCGCCAAATGCTCCAGCTGCCACGAGGGGAGCCAGGTGGACCTCACCATCTGCATGGAGCGCAATGCGAGCAGCGCGCGCAACTCCCTCACCCTACCCGTTAGCGGCACCGCGCCCACCTATATCGGCGGAAGCAGCAGCGCCACGGCCACGGCAGCCGGCATCGCTGCGCTGGTGTGGAGCGCCAAGCCCACAGCCACCCGCGATCAGGTGCTGCAATGCCTCACGAGCACCGCGCAGTTCGCCAATGCGCCGAGCAGCTCCAAGGGGTACGGCAACATCAACGCAGCCGCGGCGGTGAACTGCGCCCTCGCGCAGTGAAGCCTTTCCCGGGGAATACCTCCTCCCGTTGAGCTGACGCGGGTCACGCTTCACCATCGACCGGGCAGCCAACTTGCGCCCACCATGGCAGCCATGCTGAAGCGCATCTTCCACCCCACCAACCTCGAATCGGAGGCCGTGCCGGCATTCCTTCACGCGCTGGGCCTCACGGTGGCTGCGCCCGCGACCCTCACCCTGCTCCACGTGGGCGCCGAGGAGGAGCTCTCCATGGACGGGATGCCCCAGGTGCGCGCCACGATGAGGCGATGGGGCGTCATCACCAACACCGAAAGCTCGCACGAGCTCAGGGAGAAGGGCATCGGCGTGCGCAAGATCCTCGACACCGGCGACCCGCTGCAGGCCTGCCTCGACCACCTGCGCGACCACAGCGCCGACCTGATGGTGCTGCACACGCACCAGCGCAGCGGTCGCACCGGATGGCTGGGAGGCCGCGTGGCCGAGCCACTCACCCGCGAGGCCCATCTGCCCACGCTCATCGTTCCAGGCAAGGTCCGCGGCTTCATCGATCCAGACAACGGTTCGGCTAGCCTTCGCCGCGTGCTGCTGCCGGTGGCCGCCCACCCGAAGCCGCAGGAGGCCATCGCGCTGGCTGCCTGGCTCGCCGATGCCCTGCGCGCGGAGGATGTGCGCTTCTCCCTGCTCGTGATCGGCGATGATGACCCGGTAGCTGATTTCAAGCCGCCGGCAAGGCCCGGTTGGGAATGGAGCCTCGCGCGGCGCGATGGCGACGTGGTCGAGGGCATCCTGCAGGCCGCCACGCAAGGGCAGGCCGACCTGATCGTGATGATCACCGAAGGGCACGATGGCTTCCTCGACGCGCTGCGCGGCAGCACCACGGAGCGCGTGCTGCGCCAGGCGCGCTGCCCCTTGCTCACCAAAGCGGTGTAGGCGGTACGATCATTGCTCATCCTCACGCACATCACGCTCACATGAAAACCCCACTCTTCATCGCTGCCCTCGTCGCGGGCGTCGCCCCGCCCGCCTTGGCGCAGCAAGCCGACAGCACCGGACTGGCGGGCGATCAGTTCAGCCTGCGCGGTGCCTTGGAGCTGTTCAGGCAGAGCAAGGACCTTGAAGCCTTCGAGCGCGCCTTGAACGCCGATGGCAATGGCGTGAACAACCTGGACCTCGACAGCAACGGCGAAGTGGATTTCATCCATGTGCGCACCAGTGCCGACGGCGAATCGCGCGTCGTGGTCCTGCAGACCGCATTCGGGAAGGACGACCAGCAGGACATCGCGTCGATCCTCATGGAGCGGAGCGTGGAAGGCGTGGTTTCGCTGCAGATCCGCGGCGATGAGCTGCTCTATCCGGAGAACACCCTGGTGGAGCCAGCCGAAGCAGTGAAGGAGCAGGAGGGCAAGCGCGGAGGCCCGTGGGCATCCGCAGCCCAGCTCACCGTTTGGGTGAATGTGTGGTCATGGCCCTGCGTGCAGTGGTGCTATGGACCGGGCTGGTGGGATTGGTCCTCGCCGTGGTACTGGGGCTATTACCCGGGCTGGTGGCGGCCGTGGCGCCCTTGGGGCTGGAGCGCATGGTGGGGATGGCCGCGCCCCTACTGGGGCTGGTACCACCCTGTGCATGTGTGCCACCTGAACCGCGCGAATACCGTGTACATGCACCGCCGGAGCATGTCGGGCACGGTGCAGCGCCGTCCGGATGTGCGCCCTGTGCAGCGCGCGCCGGGCGCAAGACCCGCTGACCAACCATCGCGCGCGGCAGGCAGCGAGCGGCCCGCACCACCTTCCAAGGCGCCCGCCACCAAGCCGAACCGCCCACCCGGTGAGCGCACGGCGCCTTCCCGCAACCCACCGCGCACGGCACCGGATCGGCAGCCCCCGCGCGGCAATCCCGCTCCCCCTCCCTCCCGTCCGCCGCAGCGCGCTCCAGGCCGCCGCTGATCGCGCGAACGCGAACCCTCGGGGCCATGCGAGCAGGCCCGTCATGCACGGGCAGGTACGTTGCCGAATATCCGCTCAGCGCGGGGAGCCGAGGTGCTGCTCCAGCCACCCGAAAACGGTCTCGTGCCACTGCTTCGAGTTCTGCGGCTTCAGCACCCAGTGGTTCTCGTCGGGGAAACGGAGGTACTTCGATTCGATGCCCTTGCCCTGGCAGGCGGTGAACGTGCCGATGCCCTGCTCCAGCGGTACGCGGAAGTCCTTGTCGCCGTGGATCACCAGCATCGGCGCGCGCCATCGCGCCACATGCAGCATGGGGTTGAAGGCCTCGTAATTCTCCGGCTTGGCGAACACGCTGCCGCCATTCTCCCAATCGGTGAACCAGAGCTCTTCCGTGCTGTAACCCATGGCGCGCGTGTCGAAGATGCCGCAGTGCGAGACGAAGCACGTGAAGGCATCGGGCCAATTCCCGGCGATCCAGTTCACCATGAAGCCGCCATAGGATGCGCCCAGCGCGGCGACGCGGTTGCCATCGAGGAACGCATAATTGGCCAGCGCGTGGGCCCAGCCCTTCTGCAGGTCCTCCAGCGGCCGGTCGCCCCAGTGCTGGTTGATGGCGTCCGTGAAGGCCTGGCCGTAGCCGGTGCTGCCGTGGAAGTCGATCATCACCACCGCATAACCGGCGCCGGCGTAGGTCTGCGGGTTCCAACGGTAGCTCCACGCATCGCCGAAGCTGCCCTGCGGACCGCCGTGGATGAGGAAGGCCACCGGGTACTTGCGCCCCTCCTGGTAATTCGCCGGCTTCAGCACGTAGCCATGCACGAGCTCATCGTTCCAGCCCTTGAAGCTGAACTGCTCATAGGCGCCGAGGGCCTTCTCCTTCAACCCGGCATTGAAGCCCGTGAGCGGCGTGGCCTCGGCGTCGATGTGCGGCGCCTTCGGCCGCGCGCGGTAGAGCTGTGATGGTCCGTGCAGGCCGCTCCGCAGGAACACGAAGCCCTTGGGCGTCTCCACGAAGTCATCCATGTGCCCTTCGCGCGAGAGCGGCAGCACCTTGCCGGTCTTGATGTCCACGCGGAATAGGCGGTGCCTCCCGACATCGTCCGCCGTCACCAGCAGGCTCTTGCCATCGCGGCTCCACTTCATGCTCGCCACGCTGCGGTCCCAATCGGTCGCCAGCGCGCTCACCTTCCCCGTGGCGATGTCGCGCAGCCGCAGCTCGAAGCGGTCGGCCTCATAGCCGGGACGCTTCATGGCCTTGTACGCGAGCGTCCTCCCATCGGGCGAGACCACCGGCGTGGCGTCCCACGCCGGATTCTCCGTGGTGAGGCAGCGCGCCTCGCCACCCGTCGCAGGCACGCTGTAGATGTCGAAGTTGGTGCTCCACGGCTCGCGCTTGCCTGCAACGCGCGCTGCGAAGTACACCGTGCGGCCATCGGGGCTGATGCAGAAATCCTCATGGCCGCCGAAGGGCTTGGAAGGCACGTCGCCATCGAAGCGCGGGGTGAGCGCCACCACCGCGCCGCTCGCGACATCCACATGGAAGAGGTGGTTGCGCAGGCCGTCCTTCCAGGTGTCCCAATGCCGGAGGAAGAGCTTGTCGTGCACGGTGCCCGAGCCCTGCGGCGCTTTGGCCGCCTCCAAGCGCTTCAGCGTGCATGCAATCTCATCGCCCGGACAGTCGGGCACCACGGCGAGGGCCACGACCACGCCCTTCCCGTCCGGCGCCACACGGTAGTCCTCCACATCGAGGGCCAGCTTGGTCACCTGCATGGCCGTTGTTCCGGCTGCATCGGAGCGCCACACCTGATTGGAGCCGCTGCGCGCGCTCAGGAAGAAGAAAGCGCTGCCATCGGCCAGCCATTGCACGTTGCCGGCGCCGCCCTCGCTGATGGCCAGCTTCGTCTCGGGCTTCGCAGGGTCGTTCAGGTCCTTCATCCAAAGCGCGCTCACCCCTTTGTTCTTCTCCATGTCGGTGGAGCGCACGCTGAACACGGCCTTGGCGCCCGCCGGATCCACGGCCAGCCCGCTGAGGCGGTCGATCACCAGGAGGTCGTTGTAGGTGAAGGGGGCCAATTGCGCGATGGCGGCGAAGGGTGCCAGGAGCAGCGCGGAGAGTGCGTAGCGTTTCATGCGGTTGTGATCAGCGGAGGGCGAAGGTCGGCAACAGGGATGAAGCCGCCGCCTACCTTCGGCGCTTCGCCGCACAGCGCGGCGCGCAACGCATGTCGAAGAACATCTCATCGCTCAGCGGACGCGACGGCAAGGAACTGGAGGATCCCCTCTGGGAGCGGCTGCAGCAGGCCGCCTCGGGCACTGGCACGCCCGAGGACCGCTCGCTCACGCAGGTCGCCGACGACTTCCTCATCGGCGAAGCCATCACCTACGGCACCAGCTCGTTCTACGACTTCCTGAAGAAGGAGAACCAGGGCAAGAAGGCCTACGTGTGCAACGGCAGCGCCTGCCTGGTGGCCGGCACGCAGGACAGGGTACATCATGAGCTGGCGAAGCATTTCAAGCCGGAGGAGATCGGCCACATGTGCTGCCTGGGCCGCTGCCACGAGAACAGCGCGTTCAACGTGGGCGGGCTGAACTACAGCGGGGATGCGATCGATCGGTTAACCGAAATCGCAGTTGAAACCGGTGTAGCGTCGACCCACCGGGTCGACTACGGCGGTTTCAAGAACATGGACAGCTACCACGTGGGCACCAGCATGGCCGCACCCATCCTCACCGCACCCATGCCGCCGCTGGAGGAGTTCTACGCCGTGTGGGAGCAAGTGCTGAAGAGCGAGAGCGCCGACGTGCTCAACGAGATCAAGGTGGCGACGATACGCGGGCGCGGCGGCGCGGGCTTCCCCATGGGCTGGAGGCCTGCCGCAATGCACAGGACCTTACTGGCAATGGCACGCCGCGCAAGTACATCGTATGCAACGCCGACGAGGGCGACCCCGCCGCCTACAGCGACCGCTACCTGCTGGAACAGCGACCGCACCGCGTGCTGCTGGGCATGATGATCGCCGGCTATTGCGTGGGCGCCGACACGGGTGTACTCTACATCCGCGCCGAGTACCCCGAGGCGGTGGAGATCGTGAAGCAGGCCGTGCGCGACCTGGAGGCGAACGGCTGGATCGGCAAAAACATCAAAGGCAGCGGCTTCAACTGGCGCTTCAAGGTGATCAAGGCCGCCGGCGCCTACGTGTGCGGCGAGGAGACGGCGCTGCTCAACAGCATCGAAGGGAAGCGCGGCGAGGTGCGCACGCGTCCGCCCTACCCCGCGCAGCAAGGACTCTTCAACCGCCCCACGGTGGTGAACAACGTGGAGACCCTGGCCTGCGTGCCGTGGGTGATCGCCAACGGCGGCGCGGCCTTCGCGAAGCTGGGCAGCGAGAAGAGCAATGGCAGCAAGCTCGTGTGCCTCGACAGCGGCTTCAAGCTCCCAGGACTGTACGAGGTGGAATGCGGCACCCCGCTCGCGCAGGTGATTGATGACCTCGGCGGCGGCTTCGCGCGGCCCACCAAGGCGCTGCACATCGGCGGGCCGCTAGGCGGCATCGTGCCCTTGCACAAGATCAACGCGCTCAGCATCGACTTCGAGAGCTTCCAGCGCGAAGGCTTCCTGCTGGGCCATGCCAGCGTGCTCAGCATCCCGCAGGACTTCCCCATGGTGAAGTACCTCGAGCACCTCTTCGAGTTCACGGCGATGGAGAGCTGCGGCAAGTGCTTCCCGTGCCGCATCGGCAGCACGCGCGGCAAGGAGCTCATCGCAGGCGCGCAGGCCGGCCGGAAGATCGACCGTGCGCTCTTCAACGACCTGATCGAGACCATGGAGATTGGCTCGCTCTGCGCGCTGGGCGGCGGCTTGCCGCTGGGCGTGAAGAACGCGCTGCAGTACTTCCGCGCGGAGCTGGATCAGTACTTCGCCTAGGGCGCCTCGCGCCACAGGCGCTGGTACTCCCTTTCGGGATCGTACATCCCCGCCTGCCGCTCGGGGTCGAAGCGCCTGCCCTCGCGGGGGTCGTTGCCCACGCCGGCCACGTACTGCCAGTTGCCCCAGTTGCTGCACGGGTCGTAGTCGATGAGCATGCGCTCGAACCACCAGGCGCCCATGCGCCAGTCGAGGCCGAGGTCGTGCACGAGGTAGCTGGCCACGTTCTGCCGCCCGCGGTTGCTCATCCAGCCGGTGGCCGCCAGCTCGCGCATGTTAGCATCGATGAAGGGCTGACCCGTTCGCCCTTCGCGCCACGCCTCGAAGCGCCGCCGGTTGCTGTTGCCCGTTGGGGCCTTGCGCGCGATGCCTCCGCGCTTGAAGAAGTCCGGGCCATGCTTCGCGGCGGTGAACTGGAAGAAGTCACGCCACAGTAGCTCGAACACGAGCCAGTAGGTGCTCTCGTTGGCGCCGTGCGCTTGCTCATAGCGCTTCACCTCGTGATACACTTCGCGCGCCGAGAGCGACCCGGTGGCCAGCCACGGGCTCAGCTTGCTGCTGTAATCCGCGCCGAGCAGTCCGTTGCGCGTCTCCTTGTAGCGCGAGAGGGCCTGCGTGTCCCAGAGGTAGTGCTTCAGCCGGGCGAGGCCTGCGGTGCGGCTCCCATCGAACCGCATCACCGCGCGGTCGTCCGATGGAGCTTCGCCGAGCCATTCGGCCTCCAATGCCTTGCCGCGCCACACCTTGGGCGAGCGGATGGCATCGGGCTCCGGGATCGCGTCGCGCACCGTCCATCGCGCCTCCACCTTGTGCCGGAATGCGGTGAATACCTGCGGCAGCTTGTCCAGGCTGAAGGGCAGATCGCCGGGCAACAGCAGCGTTGGCGGGGCGTGCAGGCGCAAGTGCACGCGGCCAGCCGCATCGCGCTCCTGTACCTGCTCCTCCCAGGCGAAGAGGCGCTGCGCATGCACGGCATCGGCCGACCAGAGCCGGACTAAGCGCTCCAGCACCTCGGCAGGCTCGCCCACGTGCACCTGCAGCGCGCTGCCCTTCGCGCGAAGCTCAGCGTCGAGGTTCTGGATGCCCTCCGCGAGGAACCGCCTACGGAATGGGCCCGAGCGCTCCATGCCGATCGGCGAGGCGCCATGCTGCCGCGGATCGAGGATGACGACCGGCAGCACTTCATCGTGCTCGGCCAATGCCGCGAAGAGCGCAGTGCTGTCGGCCACGCGCAGGTCATTGCGGAACCAGAGGATGCCTCGGCTCATAGCTTCTCGATATCGCGCAGCAATTGCTCTCCCTTCTCCATGAGCGCGTTGCAGGTCCCCACCGGCATCGCATCCCACGTGCGGTAGGGCATCGCCATGCGCACCATCAGCCCGGGACGCGCATCGGGGCTCAACATGCGCTCCCGGTTGCGCGCCAGGAAGTGCCAGTACAGCGCATTGAACGGGCACGCCTTCTCGCCCGTCCGTTCGCTCACCTTGTAGTGACAACTCGCGCAATGATGGCCCATCTTGTTCAGGTAGGCCCCGCTGCTCACGTAGGGCTTGGTGCCCACGATGCCGCCATCGGCGAACTGGCTCATGCCGCGGGTATTGGTGATCTCCACCCATTCCAGCGCATCGATGTAGATGCCCAGGTACCAGCGGTCCACCTCGTCGGGATGCACGCCCGCGAGCAGCGCGAAGTTGCCGGTGACCATGAGGCGCTGGATGTGGTGCGCGTAGGCGTTGGCGAGGCTCCCGGTGATCGCGTCGTGCAGGCAGGCCATGCGCGTGTCGCCGGTCCAGTACCACGCGGGCAGCTTGCGGTCGTGCCCGAAGAAATTCAGCTCGGCGAAGCGCGGCATCCGCGCCCAGTACACGCCGCGCATGTACTCGCGCCAGCCGATGATCTGCCGGATGAAGCCCTCGGCCTGCGCGATGCCAATGCCCTTGGGGTCGGCGCGCCATGCGGCTTCCACGGCGCGGCACACCTCCAGCGGTCCGATCAGTTTCACATTCATCGCGAAGCTGAGGCGCGAATGGTACAAGGCCCATTGGCCCGGCATCAGCGCATCCTGATAGGTGCCGAAGAGCGGCAGCAGATGCGCGCAGAAGTATTCGAGCAGATCCAGGGCCTCCGCGCGCGTGAGCGGCCAGGAGAAATGCGCGGCATCGACCGAGCCGATGGTCTTCACACCGTGCGCCTGCACCATGTGCTGGATGTCGCGCAGGTCGTGGCTGAAGAGCTTCGGCGGCGGAGCCAGGTGCCCCTTGGGCGGACGGCCGCGATTCTCGGCATCATAGTTCCATTTGCCGCCAGCAGGGGCATCACCATCCATGAGCAGGCCGGTGCGCTCACGCATCACGCGGTAGAAGCGCTCCATGAGGTACTGCTTCTTCCCCTTGAAGAGCGCGCCCAGCTCCTCGCGCGTGGTGATGAAGTGCTCCGTGTCCGCCACTTCCACGATGCAGCCGCATTCAGCAGCGAAGGACTTCATCTGTCCATCAAGCCGATGCTCATCCGGCAGCTGGTAGCCGAATCGCGTAGAGCCGCACCGCTCGATGACCCACGCGAGATTGTCCGCGATTGAATGCGTATTGCGGGGATCATGGAGCCTGAGGTAGAGCACGCGATGGCCTTGACTGCGCAACTGCTCCGCGAAGCGGCGCATGGCCCCGAAGAAGCCGAGCACCTTCTGGACA
>CAZJTB010000003.1:14813-16549 GCA_964548485.1 uncultured Chryseobacterium sp.
CAACTGCTCCGCGAAGCGGCGCATGGCCCCGAAGAAGCCGAGCACCTTCTGGACATGATGCCACGCATAGTCGGTCTCCTGCCGCACTTCCATCATCACATGAAGCACGTCGCCATCCGCATGCTGGTACCAGCTGTGCGCGGCATTGAGCTGATCGCCCAGGATCAGGCGGACGGTACGCGCTGGGCGCGGCTCTTCTGCTGTCGGCATCGGTCGCTGCAGTACTTCACTTCGTCCCAGACCTTCTCCCATTTCTTGCGCCATTGGAAGGGCAGGCCGCAGGCGATGCAGGTCTTCGTCGGGCGCTCGGAGGGTGGTCGGTGGCGCGGCATCTCACGCGAGGATCAGTCCTTCATCGGCACGGCCCAGGGCCCGCGCCTCGCCCTGCTGGTGCCGCTGGCCGATCACCCAGCAGAGCCAGGCATCGGCTTCGTGGCGGTCCTTCGGATCGGGCGGCGGCAGCAGGCACATGCCGGCCATGAGGCGCAGCGTGTGCTTGGGGATGGCCTTGCCCGCCGGGATGTGCAGGAACTCCCACGACCGGCGCACGAATGCCGACGGGTATGCCTCATGCACCGCGATGCCGGCCTTGCGCCAATGCTCAGCGAGCCGGATGGCGCGCGCGGTGAGGCCACCTAGGAACATCGGGCTCATGCCGCCGGCCAGGCGATCGGCCTCGCGGTAGAAGTGGTCGCTTCCACGACCGAAGTAGGCGCCCGGCAGGCTGAGCGGCGCATCGATGTACACCGCGCCAGGCGCCAGCTCCAGCACGCGCTGCTCCAGCCACGCATCGCTGTCGGCGCCTTTGGCCACGCGCTCGAAGATGAACAAGCCCCGCTCCCGACGACACAATGCGGTGGTGCCCGCATGCCGCGCGCCGAAGTCGATGCCGATGTGCCCCTCCATCATCAGATCGCGCTCATGCCACCATCCACGCCGATCACCTGACCGGTGATCCAGCGCGCGTCGTGGCTCAGCAGGAAGGCCGCCATCGCCGCCACCTCATGCGCTTCGCCCACGCGCTTCAACGGGTGCCGCTCCGCACTGGCCGCCTCGCGCTCGGGCGTGCTCAGCAGCTTCTCGGCCAAGGGCGTGCGGGTGAGGCTCGGCGCGATGCAGTTCACGCGCACGGCGGGAGCAAGCTCGGCGGCCAGGGCGCGCGTCAATCCCTCCACCGCGCCTTTCGCGGCCGCCACGCCCGCATGGAAGGGCATGCCCCGCTGCACCGCCACCGTGCTGAAGAGCACGATGCCCGATCCGGGATGCTTCTTCAAGCGGTCGGCACATGCCTGGACAGCCTGCAACGCGCCGATGGCATTGAGCTCGAAGGCCGCGCGCAGGTCATCGGCCTTCAGTGAGCGCAGGGGCTTGAGGTCGATGCTGCCGGGGCAGTAGGCCAGACCGCCCAAGGCATCGGGCAGCTGGTCCATCGGCAGGCCTTCCGCAAGGATGTCGCGCTGCCAATGGGCCAGAACACCTGGGGGAGCATCCGCCGTGCGGCCCACGGTGATGACCGGCTTCCCTTGCGCGATGAGCTGTTCGGCCAAGGCACGGCCGATGCCGTGCGTGCCGCCGATGATGAGGATGGGTGATTCCACTGCCGGTTGAACAACCGACGGACACCTGCGGTTCAGGATGGCAAATGGAATGCTCAGCCTGCGCCTAGAAGGCTGCCCGCATTCCAATGAAAAGGGCCAGGGAGCATACGTAGCTGAGGGCAGCGGCGAATACGGTTC
>CAZJTB010000003.1:16559-20881 GCA_964548485.1 uncultured Chryseobacterium sp.
GACCACCCAGTGATGGCGCTGATAGAAGGGATGCAAGCCGGTGCCCATGACGAGGAACTCGAGCACATTAACGGCCGTGTAGCACGCATTCGCACCGATGAAGCAGACAACCCAGCCGAACACAACGCCCAAGTCGTACAGAGGGCCCTTAGCTTTGAATGGCCCCATCTCCTTGGTTTGGAAGAATGCGAACAACGTGACCAGTCCCAGACAGGACAGGTAGATGAGGCGCCCCTTCTCCCAATACCGCACCGCCTGCCAACGATAAGCCTTGAGCGATTCTTCAGGGTTCACGGCTTTCGGTTTGATACGCAAGGACATAGCGTGACGAACAAGGGACTCACGAGTTCTCCGCCCGTCGTTAGCAAAACTACCCAATCAACCTGCGCTCCTCCACATAGGCCCCTTGCTCCGCATGCCGAGCGATGTACCGCTCATGCCTGGCCAGGTGCTCGGCACTACGCACCACATGGTCGAAGCTCTCTTCCTTCCAGAATGTTCCCGTGCGCCTGAGCATCTTATTGATGGCCTTGGCGGTGTAGGACTTCCAGCTGTGCATGATGGCCGATAGGTCGTGGCCCGGAAAGGGCACAACGAGCACGTGCACATGATTGCCCGCGATGGCGAACGAGCCCAGTCGGTAGCGCTTGTCGTGGAAGAGATGCAGCGTCTCCACCATGACCTCACGAGCCTCTGGGATGCGCAGCGCACATGAACCGGCGCCAGCATCCAGCCATCGCTCCACACGCGCTCGGAACAGCCGGTGGTGCTCCCGTTGCGCTTCAAACGGCAGGGTGATGATGTCCTGCATGCCGTACTTGCTGTTCCATTCCTCGCGGTCGCGCCAGATCTGCTCGAGCTGCACCTTGGCCAGGCTGTCAGCCTGCCGCCAGGTAACGAAGTGGACCTTGCCCGGCTGCTTCCAGTGCGGACGGTTGCGGTAGGTGATCGTCAGCTCCGCACGCTTGTCGAAGAAGAGGTCGTTCCGGTACATGGTGAAAAGGCGTGCCGCAGGAAAGCGAGGGAATTTACGTCCCACGGGCCGGGCGCCCGTGGGCTACTTGGAACAACGCGCTCATGCCTACAGGCGACCGTACTCGAAGGATTGGAGCTTCCTTTCCACGGGCGAGGCGCCCGTGGGACTAAAGATTCAACAGCACCTCGCCGGGGTCCTTCGCGCCGAAGATGAGCTTGTTCGGGTCCTCGATCATCTCCTTCACCTTGTAAAGGAAGCTCACGCTCTCCTTGCCGTCGATGATGCGGTGGTCGTAGCTCAGCGCCACGTACATGATGGGACGGATGACCACCTGGCCATTCACGGCCACCGGGCGCTCCACGATGTTGTGCATGCCCAGGATGGCGCTCTGCGGCGGGTTGAGGATGGGCGTGCTGAGCATGCTGCCGAATACGCCACCGTTGGTGATGGTGAAGGTGCCCCCGGTCATCTCGTCGATGCTGAGCTTGCCGTCGCGCGCCTTCACGGCCAGCGCCTTGATGCCCGCTTCGATCTCGGCGAGGCTCATCTTCTCCGCATTGCGCAGGATGGGCACCATGAGGCCCTTGGGCGAGCTCACCGCGATGCCGATGTCGGCGTAATCGAAGGTGACGATCTCCTCGCCATTGATCTGGCCGTTCACCGCCGGGAAGAGGCGCAGGGCCTCGGTCACGGCCTTGGTGAAGAAGCTCATGAAGCCCAGGTTCACGCCGTGCGTCTCCTTGAACTTGTCCTTGTACTTGTCGCGCAGGGCCATCACGGCGCTCATGTCCACCTCGTTGAAGGTGGTGAGCATGGCCGTCTGGTTCTTCACGGCCACCAGCCGCTCGGCCACCTTCTTGCGGAGGGTGGTCATCTTCTGGCGGTTCTCGTTGCGCGTTCCGCCCCATCCGTTCAGGGCGATCGCATCGGCCTTCACGCCGCCGGCCACGTAAGCAGCCACATCGCTCTTGGTGATGCGCCCGTTGGGACCGCTGCCCTTCACCTTCTCGGGGCTCAGGCCCTTCTCCTCGAGCATCGCCTTCGCGACAGGAGTTGCATGAGTTGCAGGAGCAGGGGCAGGGGCAGGAGCAGGGGCAGGTGCAGCCTTTCTTGCCTCCTGCACCTGCTCCTGCTCCTTGGGCTTCGCCTCCGGCTTCACGCTCGTATCAATCGTCACCACCACGTCGCCCACCTTCACCTCGGCATCGGCTGCGGCCAGCAGCTTCACCTTCCCGGACTCCTCGGCGATCACCTCCAGGGTGGCCTTGTCGCTGTCGATCTCGCCCAGCACCTGGTCCTTGTTCACCACGTCGCCATCCTTCACGTTCCAGCGCGCGATGCGCACTTCGCTGATGCTCTCTCCGGGACTGGGGACTTTGATCTCGACAATAGCCATTGCAGGTTGAGGAGGTTGAGGGTTGCGGTGGTTGGAGGTTGCCTATGCCTGCCTGCGCTGATCAGGCATTCGCCTTCGCACGCGATTTCTTCGGTTGCTTTCCGGGAGCCGTTGCGAACGCCTTCTCGATGATCTCGGCCTGCTGCTTCGCGCTGCGCTTGCTGCTGCCGGTGGCGGGGGCGCCGCTGGCCGGGCGCGCGATCACCTCCCACTTCAGCTCGGGGAAATTCATGGCGATGTGGCTCCAGGCGCCCATGTTCTTCGGCTCCTCCTGCACCCACAGGAAGCGCTCGGCCTTCGCGTACTTCTTGATCACGGCGCGCATCTGCTCGGCCGGCAGCGGGTGCAGCTGCTCGATGCGCACGAGCGCGGTGTCGGTGATGCCCTTCTCCTCGCGGTGGGCGGCCAGCTCGTAGTGGATCTTGCCCTGCGTGAAGATCACCGTGCGCACCTCCTTCGCATCGGCGGCGGCATCGTCGATCAGTTCCTGGAAAGCGCCCTTCGTCAGGTCCTCCAGCTTGCTCACGCACTTGGGGTGGCGCAGCAGGCTCTTGGGGCTGAAGACCACCAGCGGCTTGCGGAAGGGCCACGCCAGCTGGCGGCGCAGCACGTGGAAGAAGTTGGCGGGCGTGGTGCAGTTCACCACCACCATGTTCTCATCGGCGCAGGCCTGCAGGAAGCGCTCGATACGCGCGCTGCTATGCTCGGCGCCCTGGCCCTCATAGCCGTGCGGCAGCAGGAGCACCACGCCGTTCTGCGTGTTCCACTTCTCCTCGGCGCAGCACAGGTACTGGTCCAGCACGATCTGCGCGCCGTTCACGAAATCGCCGAACTGGGCCTCCCAGATGGTGAGGGCGTGCGGCATGGCCAGCGCGTAGCCGAACTCGAAGCCGAGCACGGCGTACTCGCTGAGCAGCGAATTGTAGATCTGCAGCAGCGCCTGCCCTTCGCGGATGTGCTTCAGGTGGATGTATTCCTCCTCGCTGTCCTCCACCTTCACCACGGCATGGCGGTGGCTGAACGTGCCGCGCTCCACGTCCTGGCCGGTCATGCGCACGGGATGGCCCTCGAGCAGCAGCGACCCGTACGCGAGCAATTCGCCCATGCTCCAGTCGATCACGCCGGCCTCCATCATCTTCTTGCGGTCGGCGAGGATCTTCTCCAGCTTGCTGAAGAACTTCTTGCCGTCGGGGTGCAGCACGCTCAGGCGCTCGCCGATGAGCTGCAGCGTCTCCATGGGCACGCCGGTCTCGGGCGAGCGCAGGAAATCCTTCGCCTCGGCGCGCTTGAAGCCCTTCCAGCGCTCCTCCAGGAAGTTGGTGATCCGGCCCACGCGCACCTGCTTGGCTTCATCGAGCCGCGCATTGAGCATAGCGGTGAAGGAGGCCTCCATCTCAGCGGCCAGCTCCTCGGCCTCATGCACGCCGCTGCTCTTGAGCTTCTCCACGTAGATGGCCCGTGGATCGGGGTGCGCGGCGATGGCCTTGTACAGCACAGGCTGCGTGAACTTGGGCTCATCGCCCTCGTTGTGGCCGTGCTTGCGGTAGCAGAGGATGTCCACCCAGATGTCGGTGCCGTACTTCTGGCGGTAGTCCATCGCCAGCTTCATGGTGTAGGCCACGGCCTCGGCATCGTCACCGTTCACGTGGAACACCGGGCATTGGGTCACCTTGGCCACATCGGTGCAGTAGGTGCTGGAGCGGGCATCAATGTAATTGGTGGTGAAGCCCACCTGGTTGTTCACCACGATGTGGATGGTGCCGCCGACCTCATAGGCCTTGAGGCCCGCCATCTGCACCACTTCGTACACCACGCCCTGACCGGCCACGGCCGCATCGCCATGGATGAACCTGACTTGGTGAGCGACGCCGAATTCTTCGGCGCGGCGTTGCGCCTGCTCGGTGAACAACGGGCTCAGGTCGATGCCGATGCCGCTGACGCCGTGGTCCC
>CAZJTB010000004.1:0-17836 GCA_964548485.1 uncultured Chryseobacterium sp.
CTCATGAATCTCATCCATGCCACATTCGGATTCATCGCGCTCGGGGTGGCCCCTCTGGCCATGCTCTCGCGCAAAGGCGGCGATTGGCACCGCCGCTGGGGCAAGGCCTATTTCTGGAGCATGGCGGTGGTGGCCCTCTCGGCCATCATCCTGGGCGTGGCCAAGCAGAACTGGATCATGGCCATGGTGGCGGTCTTCAGCTTCCACATGATCAGCAGCGGCTACCGCGCCCTCTTTTTGAAGCGGCGGCATCGTGAATGCCGGGCTCTTCCTCTGGGGCGCTGTCAACCTCTCGTTGGGCGCGAAGGGCAGTGCCCCCATCATCTTCACCGCCTTCGGCACCATCGGGCTCCTCTTCGTCTGGCGCGATGTGCAGCGATTCTACCGCACCAACCACGACAAGCGCGAATGGCTCTACGCGCACATGACCGGCTTCCTCGGGGGCTACATCGCCACGGTGTCGGCTTTCAGCGCGGTCAACCTGGACATGATCAGGCCGCTCTGGCTACAATGGCTCTGGCCCACCCTCATCGGCGCGCCGCTCATCGCCTTCTGGGTGCGCCATTACCGGGTGCGGTTCGCCGAGGGGCGGAAGAGCCGCGACCTGTTCGACATCCGCATCAAGGCGCGCCGCTGAGGGCCTTCGGATACCTTGGCCGCCATGAGCGGAGGCGCGCGTCCTGTGGTGCTGGTGCAGTACACCGAGCTGGCGCCCTATGTGCTGGCCTGCCTTTATGCGCTTGTGGAGCAGGCCGGAGCGGACGTGCACCTGGTGCGATGGCCGGTGAATGCCGAGGCGCCCTTCAAGCTCGCGTTCCATCCGGGCATCACGGTGCATGAACGGCACAGCCTCTCCGATGATGCCTTGCTGCGGCTCGCCCGGCAGTTGAAGCCGGGGCTGGTCATCACCAGCGGCTGGGTGGATGCGGGCTACCTGAGGTCGGCTGCGGAGGTGAAACGGATGGGCAGGCCCAGCATGATGATCCTGGATACGGCCTGGCGCGGCGATGCGCGCCAATGGGCCAACACCCTGCGCGCGCGGTTCACGCTGCACCGCTCCTTCACGCATGCCTGGGTCACCGGATCGCCGCAGGCGCGCTACGCCCGTCGGCTCGGCTTCGCGCAGCATCGCATCCGCACCGGATTCTATTCGGCCGATACCGCGCTCTTCCTGCCCCTGGGCGAGCGGCTGCTGGCTGAGCGCGTGAGCCATTGGCCGCATCGACTCCTGTGCGTGGCACGCTACATCCCCACCAAGGGGCAGCAGCTGCTCTGCGATGCCTTCGCCGAGCTGTGCGAGGCAGGTGAGGCCGGCGATTGGGAGCTATGGCTGGCCGGCACCGGCGAGCTGCACGAGCAGGTGAAGGGTTCGCCTTCCGGCCGGCATCCGCGCATCACGCACCTGGGCTTCAAGCAGCCGCAGGAGATGGAGGCCATCGTGGCGCAATGCGGCGCGTTCGTCCTGCCCAGCACGTACGAGCCCTGGGGCGTGGTGGTGCATGAGCACGCTTGCTCGGCCCTGCCACTGGTGCTCAGCTCGGCCGTTGGCGCCGCGGAGCGCTTCCTGGTGGAGGGCGAGAACGGCTTCCGCTTCATCGCCGGGGACAAGGACTCCCTGAAGACCGCGTTGCGCACGCTCATGCGGCGATCGGATACGGAACTGCACGTCATGGGCCAGCGCAGCATGGCCTTGGGTTGCGCGTGGAGCCCTGCGGATTGGGCGTTGACGGCCATGGAGGTGCTTGGCGAAGCCAACCCGCAACCTCCGCCAACCAACAATCTTCAGCTGGCCTCCGGAAGGCAAGCGCTCCGATGAACAAGCCCCAAGTGCTCGTCTTCATCGATTGGTACAAGCCCTTCTTCAAGGCGGGCGGGCCCGTGCGGAGCCTGGTGAACCTGGTGGATCACCTGCACGACCGCATCGACTTCCACATTGTGGCTGGCGACCGCGACTACACCGCTGCGCAAGCCCCGGAATCCTTGATGAAGGACCAATGGGTGCAGCTGGGCGAGGGCGAGCGCGTGTGGTACGCATCGGCCGGGAAGCGCTCGCTGAAGCAATGGCGAAGCCTGCTGCGCGAGCGCGCGTGGGATGTGGTGTACATCAACGGGCTCTACTCGAAGTGGAGCACGATCGCGCCCTTGTGGCTGATGCGTGAGAGCCAGCAGCGGCGCATCGTGGCGGTGCGCGGCATGCTGGCGCGCGGCCCCATGCGGCAGGGCGCCGCCAAGAAGCGCGCCTTCCTGCTGGCCATGAAGACGGCGGGCTGCTTCAAGGGGGTGGAGTTCCAGGCCACCAATGCCGAAGAGGCGGAGGACATCAAGCGCTGGATCGGCCGTGATGCGAAGGTGCACCTGGTGCCCAACCTCGGCAGGAAGCTGGAGGCGAAGGAGCCTGCGCGCATCGACAAGCAGCCGGGGGAGCTGCGGCTGGTGAGCGTGGGCCGCAGCGGACTCGCGGTGGCCTTCGTGGGCCGCATCGCGCCGGAGAAGAACACGCTCTTCGCGATCGAGCGCCTGATGAAGCTCGAAGGGAATGTCCGCCTCGACCTGTACGGCACCGTGTACGACCAGGCCTACTGGAAGCGCTGCCAGGAGGCCATCGCGCAGTTGCCGCCCAACGTGAAGGTGATGTGGCACGACCA
The DNA here is from genome assembly GCA_964548485.1 of uncultured Chryseobacterium sp. Taxonomy (GTDB): domain Bacteria; phylum Bacteroidota; class Bacteroidia; order Flavobacteriales_F; family PHOS-HE28; genus PHOS-HE28. The sequence goes on from CAZJTB010000004.1 coordinate 2,646, forward strand.
CATCGGGGAGGAGAAGGTGCGCGGCGTCATCGAGCAGGCGCATGTGGTCTTCATGCCCAGCGTAGGCGAGAACTTCGGGCACACCATGCTGGAGGCGCTGGTGGCTGGCCGCCCGTTGTTGATCAGCGACCGCACGCCGTGGAAGGAACTGGAGGCGAAGCGCGCCGGTTGGGACCTGCCTCTGGAGGAGCCGGGGCGGTTCGAGCAGGTGCTGATCGAACTGGTGGGGATGGATGCAATGACCTTCGCACAGCTATGCGCGGCATCGGCTGCCATCGGTCTGCGATACGCCGATCCCGTGGCCTCTGTGGGCAGCTACGCGCAATTGTTCCGAGGTGATTGAGCCCTACATTTGAGGCATGGCAACCGTGTTGAGGACCAGGCGGAAGCGTGTCGCGGGCAAGCGCGCACCTGTCCGGAGCAAGCGCAAGCCCAAGCTCGACCGCGGGCTGAACGTGGATGATTTGGTTGGTAAGCTCCGACTAACCGTGGATCCTCTCGATTACCAGCGTAAGATCCGCGATGAGTGGTGAAGGGGTCTGTATCGATTCCAACCTCATCACTTATGCCATCGGTGGGAGCAAGTCCGTGGCCAGGCGGCTCAAAGGCACAACCGGCGTGATTTCAGTGATTGCAGAGATTGAAGCGCTCAGCTACCCTGATTTGGAAAAGTCGGAGTCGGAGGCCATCCATGAGTTCATCGCGCGTTGCACAGTGGTTGGTATTGCCGACCGGATCAAGATGGAGGCTGTACGGATTCGGAAGACCCACGGTCTGAAGCTGCCTGATGCTGTTGTCGCAGCCACAGCCATCGCGCTCAACCTCACCCTGCTCTCAGCTGACAAGGTCTTCTTCAAGCTCGGCGACGAGCTGAAGTTCGAGTTCGTTCAGCCATGACCCGCCCCACCGTCGATCTCTCGCGCTTCGACAACTCGAAGACCTTCGATCCCGGCGCGGGCGTGGTGAAGCGCACCCTCTGGTACTTCACCAACGCGCTCTTCTTCCTGAATCCGCTCTTCCCGTTCCGCTCGCCGAAACCCGCGCTGCTCCGCCTTTTCGGGGCGCGGGTGGGGAAGGGGGTGGTGATCCATCCAGGGGTGAACATCAAGTTCCCGTGGAAGCTCCGCATCGGTAATTACAGTTGGATCGGCCAGCGCGTATGGCTCGACAACCTGGACACGCTCACCATCGGGAGCAACGTCGTCATCAGCCAAGGCGCCATGATCATCCAAGGCAGCCACGATTACAAGAAGACCGATTACCCCACCTACACCAAGCCCGTGGTGCTGGAGGATGGCAGCTGGGTGGGAGCGGGGGCCATCGTCACGCTTGGCGTTACCATGAAGAGCCACAGCGTGCTGGCCGTGGGCAGCGTGGCCACGAAGGACCTGGAGGCCTACACGATTTACCAAGGCAATCCGGCAGCGGCCGTGCGCGAGCGCGTGATCATCGGTTGATTCAACTCCCAACCCGCTCCAACCTCCAACCTTCAACGTCCAACCTGCCTTTGACTTGAAAGTCTCCCTCATCACCGTCTGCCGCAACGTGGCTCCTGTCATCGCCGAGACGCTGGACAGCATTCTGGCGCAGACGCACCCCGACATCGAGCTGGTCGTCATCGACGGCGCCAGCACCGATGGGACGGTGGAGATCCTCAACAGCTACCGTACCGCACCCGGCCAGCGCGGCATCGACATCCTCGTGAGCGAGCCGGACACCGGCATCTACGACGCCATGAACAAGGGCTTGGCGCGTGCCACCGGCGACATCATCGGTTTCGTGAATGCGGGCGACCTGCTGATGAACCCGGAGACCATCGCGCATGTGGTGGCCGCTTTCCAGCGCAGCCACGCCGATGCCGTCTATGGCGACATCATCATGGTGGATGAGAAGGACATCCACAAGGTGCACCGCACCTGGCTCAGCGGCACCTACCACCGCGAGAACTTCCGCAAGGGCTGGATGCCGCCGCATGTGGGCACCTTCATCCGCAAGAGCGTCTATGACCGCTTCGGCCACTTCAACACCGGCCTGCGCATCGGCGCGGATTACGAGATCCTGCTGCGCTTCCTCTACAAGCACCAGGTGCCCACCATCCACCTGCGCGAGGTGCTGGTGCGCTTCCGCCTCGGTGGAATGAGCAATGGCAACTTGAAGCAGATCATGCGCGCCAACCGCGAGGTGCGCCGCTCATGGGGCCTGAATGGCCTGAAGGCGCCGCCGCTGCTCGTTACGCGCAAGCTCTGGAGCAAGGTGATGCAATTCTTCCACTAGCGGAAGAAGAGCTCCGGCGCATCGGTCTGCAGGCGGTCCGGCCGCTTCTTCAAGGCGCTTCGGTGCGGTGCCGGGCCCGCTGTGCCGAAGAAGGTGACTTCCAGGCCAGCGGCGTGCGCCGCCGCGACATCCTCGGCGGTTGCGCGCGCCTGGTCCACGGTGATGCCCTGGCAGCCCAGATCCAACGCCTTGTCGATCGCGCCATCCATGGTCGTGGCGTACAAGTAGGCCGGGAAGCCCGGGCGCTTCTCCGTGAGCAAGCGCAGGAATTCCGGGGTCTGGCAATCGACCAGGATACGGCCGTTGAGCGCAGGTAGCGCATCCAGCGCGAGCACGGCATCGCTGAAGGCATGCAGGTAGGCCCACCAATCGCCAGCGGCGAAGAGCTTGCAATCGAGCGTGAAGTCGGCGGATGGGTGCAGCGCGGCTGCCTCCAGCAGCAGGCTGTCAACACGCATGATCGGATACCGGGTATGGCCCTGCCCGCCCATGGTGCAGTGCCTGATCGCCGGCCAGGTCATCGCATTCACCAGGCCTTGGCATCCGGTGAGCTCGCTGAGGTCTTGCGCATGGTAGGCCACCAGCACGCCGTCAGCCGTGAGCTGCGCATCCAGCTCGATCCCATCCACGCCCAGCCTCAGCGCTTCGCGCAGCGACTCCGCGCTGTTCATCGGTGCCGGAAACCCGGCGCCCATGCCGCCATGGCCCACGATGCGCGTGGTGCCCGCCTCCGGGTGCGAGCACGCGGCCAGCAGCGGTAGCGTAAGAAGCCAGTAGCGCATGATGCCGAAGCTAGGCGCCAACGCTCAATGCGTGAAGCTGATCTTGAAGGTGGCGCTGTTCCCCCGGTCGTCGGTGACCGTGAGGACGAGGTCCTTGCGGCCTGCGGCCCTGGTATGCTTGTCGAAGGTGTGCACCAGGGTCTTGGTCTTCGGGTCGTGCTCCAGGAGGATCCACTCGCCATTGAGGGTGCCGCGCCATGATCCGATGCCGCTCAGGTTGTCGGCGATCTTCAGGGTGAAGCCGCGGCGCCCCTTCATGTCGGCGCGGAGATCCACGTTCGTGATTACCGGCGGCACGGTATCGAGCATCACTGTATAGGTGCCCAGCGCCTTGATCGGCGCGGTGATCCAGCCATCGGCCCATTTGCCGCCCACCGCGCCGGCCGCGCTGCCATCGGGATCCAGGCGCACGATGGTGGCTTTGGCAGGCGTTGCCGTTTGCACCGCGATGCTGAGCTCTCCGGGGCTGTGCAGCGGCGTAAGGGCATCGCCGATGATGTGGAGCGGGGCCAGCGCGCGCCCAACGGCTGGCTTGCGGGAATAGGTGATGTAGGCATCGTCGTACAGGGCAAGCGCGGGCAGGCCGAAGCGGACGCCTTCCTCATCGATCCGGTTCGCCGCATCGTATCGGAACAGGCTTCCCTCGGGCTCGGCCACGGGCCACTTCGCTGCTTCGTCAGCGCCAGCGCCCTTCAAGGTGAAGCGCAGCTCGCTCCGGTTGCCGTTGGCATCGGTGGCGATCACCAGCACCCGGCGCTCCTGCCCGGGGGCCAGGGCGATGCGCCCTTGCGGCGATTCCTTGCCATAGATGCGGAGCTTGTTATTCGGCTGGCGGTAGCACCGGTGGTACTCCATCTTCCGGCTCTTGAAGAGGGCGTAATCCACATGGGCGTTGCAGTACCGGTTGTGGTTGAAGTCCACATGATCGAGCGTGGCGCTGAAGTGGGGCAGGCTGTCCACGAATACCTCGATGCGGCGCACCCCGCATTTGGCGCTGCCGCTGTCGTACCGGTCGAAGGTGTTCACGGCGATGCCCACCGTGCCGTAGGCCAGGGCCGCCTGCCTCAAGGTGTACCGGCCCGCGCCGCCATGCGCGGCATAGCCCACCGCCTTTTCCGGGTAGGGCGCCACCTTCGAGCTGTCGGTGAGCGGGTACAGCCGCACGCCGTGGATCTCGGGCGGCACGCGGTCGGCGAGGGCGATGCCATGCGCCTCGGGGTCGAGCGCGACCTGATCCCCACTTCGCCGCACCTCGAAATGGAGGTGGGGCCCGCCGCTGCCCCCGGTGTTGCCGCTGAGGGCGAATACCTCGCCCTGCTTCAAGGGAAGGGCGCCCTTCTCCGGGGTCCAATCGATGCTGAAATCCTTCTGGCGGTAGTGCTGATCCAGGCAGGCCTCGCCCACCTTGCCAGTGAGCTGCTGCAGGTGGCCGTAGACGGTGGTATGCCCATCAGGATGGTCGATGTACACCGCTTTGCCGTAGCCGTAGGGACTGATCTTGATGCGGCTCACCCATCCATCGGCCACCGCGCGCACAGGGATGCCCTCGCGGCCCTGGGTGCGCAGGTCCAACCCGGAGTGGAAGTGGTCCGATCGCGGTTCCATGAAGTTCCCGCTCAACTCCATGGGGATGTCCATGGGCGTGATGTAGCGCGCTTGGGACCTTGCTTCCGAGGCCGGAGCAATGAGTAATAACATGCTGATGGACAGCGTAATGGAAACTCTCTCGAAGGTCATGCTTGAGGTTCTTCCGAACGATGGGGCCGGCACCGAAGGCTTCCGCGAAGTTTCCAGCCATGAACGTGGCGGTGGCGCCGCTTCGCATCGCAACGGCTAACACCGTGAGGTTCAAACAATATGCCTGCACCGTAAAGGCAGCGGGCTATATTCGGCCCCGGACCGCGTTGTTCAACGTTTCCAGTCAAGCACCATGCAGCCCATCATCGACCGCCTCGAGCACCTGAAGGACCGTGTGAACTCCCTGCTGAAGGAGCACAAGGGCCTGCAAGCCAAGGTGGCCGAGCTGGAGCATGGCATCCGCGAGCATCAGCGCACCGAAGCGGTGCTCAAGGAGCGCGTGGGCGAACTGGAGAAGGAGAACGAGGTCCTCCGGAACGCGAAGGCCGCCCACGAAGCGGCTGTTCCGGGAGCGAAGGACAGGATCGACGAACTCGTTCAGGAAATCGATCGCTGCCTGGAATTGATCCAGAACTAGCGATCGGGCGCCACCCATGGAAGAGCAATCCATCAGCGTCGAGCTCGCCGGGCGGGCCTATCCCTTGGTGATCCACCAAGCGGAGGAGGCGCACGTGCGGCGCGCCGTGGACGAGATCAACGAGAGCATCAACCGCTTGAAGGCCGGCTACCCCCTCACCGACAAGCAGGACCTGCTGGCCATGGCCGCACTGGAAGTCGCCGTGCGCGCCCTCAACAGCAATGCTCCCAAGCACGAGGCGCAAGCCGCCGCCGTGCTGGAGGAGATCGAGAAGATGCTCGCCGACATCCGCACCTGACCCCGCTCCCGCGCCGAAGGAGGCCATCGCGGTCCATGAACAACACATGGACCCATGGAAACAGAGATCGACATCGTAAGCATCCTCATCGGGGCACTGGCCGGCCTGGTTGTCGGCGGCGCCATCGTCTTCATCGCGCTCAACAGCCTGCAGAAGAAGCGGCGCACGGGCATCCTGAAGGAAGCTGAGGCCGAGGCCGAAGCCATCAAGAAGGACAAGATCCTGCAGGCCAAGGAGAAATTCCTGCAACTGAAGGAGCAGCACGAGAAAGAGGTGCGCGAGCGCGAGCGCAACGTGGCGCAGGCCCAGGAGAAGGCCAAGCAGCGCGAGCAGCAACTGAGCCGCCAGCAGCAGGAGCTGGCCAACAAGGAGAAGAACGTGGACCGACTCAAGGGCGAGCTGGAGCAGAAGCTGGCCGGGGTGGAGCGCCGCCGCGAGGAAGTGGAGAAGGCCCACGCCAAGCAGGTGGCGCTGCTGGAGAACATCAGCGGCCTCAATGCCGAAGAGGCCAAGAAGCAATTGGTTGACAGCCTGAAGGACGAGGCCCGCACCGCCGCCATGGCGCACATCAAGGAGGTGCAGGAAGAGGCTCGCCTCAACGCCAACAAGGAGGCCAAGCGCATCGTGATCCAGACCATCCAGCGCGTGGCCACTGAGCATGCCATCGAGAACAGCGTGAGCGTGTTCCATATCGACAATGACGATGTGAAGGGCCGCGTCATCGGTCGCGAAGGGCGCAACATCCGCACCCTGGAGGAACTCACCGGCGTGGAGGTGATCGTGGACGACACACCCGGCGCCATCGTGCTCAGCTGCTTCGATGCCGTGCGCCGCGAGGTGGCCCGCCTGGCCCTGCACCAGCTGGTGAAGGATGGCCGCATCCATCCGGGCCGCATCGAGGAGATCGTGGCCAAGACCAAGAAGCACCTGGAGGAGGAGATCATGGAGACCGGCAAGCGCACCTGCATCGACCTGGGCATCCATGGCCTGCACAACGAGCTCATCCGCATGGTGGGACGCATGAAGTACCGCAGCAGCTACGGCCAGAACCTGCTGCAGCACAGCCGCGAGGTGGCCAACCTCAGCGCCATCATGGCCGCCGAGCTGGGCCTCAATCCCAAGGTGGCCAAGCGCGCCGGCCTGCTGCACGACATCGGCAAGGTGCCCGACGAGGAGCCCGAGCTGCCGCACGCCCTCTATGGGATGAAGCTGGCCGAGAAGTATGGCGAGAAGCCCGACGTGTGCAACGCCATCGGCGCGCACCACGACGAAATCGAGATGACCACGCTGCTCAGCCCCATCGTGCAGGCCTGCGATGCCATCAGCGGAGCAAGGCCCGGCGCCCGCCGCGAGGCGGTGGAGGCCTACATCCAGCGCCTGAAGGACCTGGAAGGGCTGGCCATGAGCTACGGCGGGGTCACCAAGGCCTTCGCCATCCAGGCCGGCCGCGAGCTGCGCGTGATGGTGGAGAGCGAGAAGATCACCGATCAGCAGAGCGATGAGCTGAGCATGAGCATCGCCGACCGCATCATGAAGGAGATGACCTACCCCGGCCAGGTGAAGATCACGGTGATCCGTGAGAAGCGCTCGGTGGCCGTGGCCAAGTGACCCGCATGGACCCCCAGGCCATCCGCACCATCATCCGCCAGGAAGTGGCCAACGTGGCCTTCCGTGAGGTGGGCGACAACGACCGCCTGATCGAGGACCGCATCATCGACAGCGTGGGCGCGGTGGACCTGGCCGTGGCCCTGGAGGGCGCCTTCGGCATCAGCATCCCCTTCGTGGACATCAACAACCAGCACTTCGCCTCGGTGGATGCGATCGCGGCGTACGTGCAATTGAAGCGCGCATGACACCTCCGGGTCGATCGCTGATGCTGGAGCACGCGACGGCCCTGGTGATCGCCGCAGGGGCGGTGTGGGCCGCATCGGCAGCGCTTCCGCGCGAAGTGACGCCGGAGCCGCGCACCGCGCTGGCGCATCCCCTCACGGGTTACCTCGAGAACTACAGCGCGGAACCGTGGCTGAGCCACTTGCTTGCGCAGTCCTTCAGCAACGGCGGCAGCATCGTGCTCTTCGGCTCGTCGGAGCTCACCAGCGCCGATCACCCCGCGAAGCCCGTCAACTTCTTCAATAAGGAGCTGCACGTGCCCCTGCTCGCGCTGGGCCACGCGGGCAACCAGTGCCGCAGCATCCACGCGCAGCTGATCGCGGCCGATGCGCCCTTGCAGCGCGCGCGCATCGCCATCCTGCTCTCCCCCGGCTGGTTCCTGGGCAACAGCGCCAAGCGCGGCACCGAGCTGGCCGCCTTCCTTGAGTATCAGCCATCCCCTTCGCTCTACGCGGTGGCCGCGCGCGCCATGCTGGGCGATACCGCCATAACGCCGGTGACCGGCTACCTGCGCGAGCATGCGCACGAGCTCGGTTCGGCGCAGCCCGTGGTGAAGTGGCTCATGCGCGATGCCTCCGCCTGGAACCGCGCGCGTTATTTCTTCAGCCAGCCCTGGGACCGCTGGCGCATAGAGGCCACCAAGCAGCCCATGCTCGATGACCCGCCCATGCGGCCGCACCTCGTTGAGTGGGTCATGCCACCGATCGACTCGGTCCCGTGGAACCAGCTCATGCAAACCTCACGCGAGGAGCACCTCGCCGCCTGCACGAACAACCGCGTGCTGGTGAACGATGCCTACTACACCGAGTACGTGAAGGGCGGGACCAAGACGGTGGATGCGATCGCCCCTGAACAGAGCCGCGAGCTGCGCGACCTGCGCCTGCTGCTCGGTTTCCTCAAGCGCGAGAAGGCGCGTCCGCTCTTCGTGCTGCAGCCGTTGAACCCTTATGTGTACACCAACCTGCGCGAGGCCGATGCCACCATGGCCACTGTGCGCGATGAAGTGCGCGCGCACGGTTTCGAGCTGCTCGACTTGTGGACGAGTGATACCGCGCGCTTCGAGCCGGGCGTGCTCACCGATGTCATGCACCTGGGGGCGCTGGGCTGGTACAAGGTCGATAGCGCGCTCATGAGCCACTTCAGCCAGCCATGAAGCAGCGCATCGCAAGCATCGCGAAGTGGGCCGTGATCTACGCCGCCCTGGGCCTCGGCCTGCTGTGGCTGCACGACCCGCGCCGCGTGAGCATGGATGCCGCGGCCAGCGCGGTGAAATTCGTGTACCAGCAGTTCTGAGCCATGCTGCCCTTCGCCGAAGCCGAGTTCTACCTGCTCTTCGCGGTGCTGGTGCCGGCCCTGTACATGCTCAAGGCGCTGGCCGGGCGATGGATCGGCTTCGCGCAGGCCATCGCGGGGCTCAGCCTGCTCTACGTGGCGCTGTACTACCCCAAGCCGCTGCAGCTGCTGCTCTTCACGGCCTATCAATGCGGGCTCACCTGGTTGCTGCTCTTCCGCTGGCGGAGGCTCCACAGCCTCATCGGCAGCCTGCTGCTCGCGCTGCCCATGGTGCTGGTGAAGCTCGATGTGGAGGTGGACAAGCTGGGCTTCGCAGGCATCAGCTACATCACCTTCCGCGCGATCCAGGTCCATCTCGACGGCGAGCAGATCCGCGGCCGCTTCCGGTTCACCGAGTTCATCGGCTTCCTGCTCTTCACGCCCAGCCTGCTCGCCGGGCCCATCGACCGCTACGAGCGCTTCAAGGGCGATCTGGACCAGGGCTGGTCGCGGCTCGGCGGCGCAGCGGTGATCGCCGGTTGGGAGCTGCTGCTGCTTGGCGCGCTGCACAAGTTCGTAGGTGCCGAGCTGGTTGACCGCTACTGGCTCGCGCGCCATGATGCGGCGAGCACCGGAGCGAGCGATATGGCCGCCAACATGTACGGCTATGCCGTGTACCTCTACCTCGACTTCGCAGGCTACTCCTTGCTCGCCATCGGCCTGGGCCGCATGCTGGGCATCGCCCTGCCGGCCAACTTCGACAAGCCCTGGCTCACCCAAAACGCGCCCGAGTTCTGGCGCCGCTGGCACATCACCCTCGGCGACTGGCTGCGCGATTACTTCTTCCGGCCCATCTACAAGCAACTGAGCTCGGTGGCCGCGCTGCGCGCCTGGCCCCTGCTGCGCCAGAACATCGCCCTCTTCAGTACCTTCCTGCTCATGGGCTGCTGGAACGGCCTGCAGGCCCACTACATCGCCAGCGGCGCGCTCTTCGGCCTGTATTCGGTGGGCTACAACAGCCTGCAGCACGAGGCGCGCAAGCGGCGCAGGGTGCTCTGGGCCGGGGTCCCGCCCGCCATCGCCAAGGGCACCTCCATCCTCATCATGCTGCATCTGGCGAGCTTCGCGCTCTACCTCTTCAGCGGCCGCTTCCCCTACCTGCATTAGCCATGCGCTTCAACATCGCTGCCGGAGCATTCGAGGAGCCGCATCAGGACGGCGGCAAGCCGGCGGTGATCGGCAGCGATCGCGCGCTCACGTGGAAGCAGCTGCGGGAGGAAGCGGATGCCTTGGCTGCTCGCATCGATGCGCTGGCGCTGCCTGCCGGTGAGCCCGTACTGCTGCGCGGCCACAAACAAGCCGGCTTCGTGGCGGCCATCGCGGCATGCATCAGCCGCGACCGGCCATACGTGCCGCTCGATGCGGTGGTGCCGCTTGATCGCGTGCGCCGGATCCGCGCCGCCACCGGGGCCAGCCTGCTGATCGACTTCATGGAGGAGCCCGCCCTCGGCGTGGCGCCCATTACCTGGGCCGCAGGCGTTGAGCACCGCAGCGATGCGGTGCCGCTCCCCGGCCTGGTGCCCGACCGCCCCGATGACCCCATCCGCTACATCATCTTCACCAGTGGCAGCACCGGCGAGCCCAAGGGCGTCCGCATCACGCGCGAGGCCGCATCCGCATTCCTCGAATGGATGATGGGCGACTTCGGCTTCACACCCGATGATGTCTTCGTGAATCAGGCGCCCTTCAGCTTCGACCTCAGTGTGTACGAGCTCTTCACCAGCCTGCACCTCGGCGCCACCCTGCTGCTCAACGATGCCGATACCGCCAAGGACGCCCCGCGATTCCTGCGGCGCGCGCGCGAGCACGGCGGAAGCGTGTGGGTGAGCACGCCCACTTTCGCTTACCTCTACCTCACCGATCCCGGATTCAGCGGCGCGGAACTGCCCGGCCTGCGGCACTTCCTCTTCTGCGGCGAGGCGCTTCCCAAGGCCACGGCCCAGCGCCTGCTCGACCGCTTCCCCGAGGCGCGCGTGCTCAATACGTACGGTCCCACCGAGGCCACCGTGGCCACCACGCTCATAGATGTCACACGCGCGATGCTTGCCCGCTACGCGGATATGCCCGTGGGCATGCCGAAGCGCGATTGCATCATCCGTTGCGCCACGCCCGATGGATCGCCGGCCACGAAGGAGGCGCCCGGCGAGATCGAGATCATCGGCCCGCACGTGAGCATCGGCTACCTGAACAACCCGGCACTGAACGCGGATAAATTCTTCACGCACGAAGGTCAGCGGGCCTTCCGCACCGGCGACTACGGCTGGTTCGCCGATGGCATCCTCTTCTTCACCGGCCGGCGCGATGAGCAGGTGAAGCTGAATGGCTTCCGCATCGAGCTGGGCGACATCGCGGCCTGCATGCTGGGCGTGCCCGGCGTGGCCGACGCGATCGCGGTGCCCCTGCGCAGCGGCGATGCCGTGAAGCGCATCGTGGGCTTCGCGCGGCCCATGCCCGATGCCGATCGCGAGGCGCTGCTCCCCGCGATCCGCGCGCGCATGGCCGCTGAGCTGCCCGCCTACATGGTGCCCGCCGACCTCATGCTCGTGGAGGCCTTCCCCGTGAGCAGCAGCCACAAGACCGACCGGCAGGCGCTGATCGCGCTGTACATGGCCCGCGCCCGTCCATGAACCGCCCGGATATCTTCGCCGGCGCATGAGCCAACACATCGTCCTGGTCACCGGCGGCGCCGGATTCATCGGCAGCCATGCGTGCGACGCCTTGCTCGCGGATGGCTGGAGCGTGCGCTGCCTGGACAATTTCGCCACGGGCAAGCGGGCCAACATCGCGCACCTGGAGGGCGTGCCCGGCTTCGTTCTCATCGAGGGCGACATCCGCGATGGCGCCGCCATGCGCGAGGCCATGCAAGGCGTTTCGGCGGTGGTGCACCTCGCCGCGCTGGGCTCCGTGCCCCGCTCCATCGCCGACCCCATCACCACGCACCAGGTGAACCTCGAGGGATTCCTGCATGTGATCGATGCCGCGCGCCTGGCGGGGGTGCGGCGCTTCGTCTTCGCCTCCAGCTCGAGCGTGTACGGCGATGCCCCGGAGCTGCCCAAGCGCGAGGAGCGCATCGGGTCGCCCTTGTCGCCCTACGCGGTCACCAAGCATGGCAATGAGCTCTATGCGCGCATCTACCATGGCACGCATGCGATGGAGACCATCGGCCTGCGCTTCTTCAACGTGTTCGGCGAGCGGCAGGACCCCGAAGGGCCTTACGCCGCGGCCATCCCGCGCTTCATCCAGGCGCTTCGCGAGCATCGCGCGCCGGTGGTCTTCGGCGATGGGCGGCAATCGCGCGATTTCACCTACGTGGGCAATGTGGTGCTGGCCCTCAGCAGGGCGCTGGCCACCACCGATGAGCGCGCTTTCGGCGAGGTGTTCAACGTGGCCTTCGGCGAGCGCACCGTGCTGCTCGACCTGCTGGCCGCCATGCGCGCGATCCTTGCGGAGCACGACCCCTTGGTGGCCTCCATCCAGGCCGAGCATGCGCCGGAGCGGAAGGGCGATATCCTCCATTCGCACGCCGACATCTCGAAGGCGCGCGCGATCCTCGGCTACGCGCCCGCCATCGGCCTGCGCGAGGGCCTGGGCCGCGCCATCCCGTGGTACCTGCAGCATTGGAAGCTGGCCCGCGCCTGAGCGGTTGGCGCATCAGGGCAGCGTATCCCAGAGCAGGAGCCTGCGGTCGTCGCCGCCGCTCACGAGTCCGCGATCGAGCCACGCGAGCGCGTTCACGCTGTGCGCGTGGCCATGCCGGGCATGATCCAAGGTGATGCGATGATCGAGCGTTGCGGCATCCCAGAGCTTCACGCGCTTGTCGCGCGAGGCGGTGGCCAACAGGTCGTGGCCCGGTGACGCCACGATCGCGTAGATCGATGACCGGTGCGCGGCGACCGCGGGCAGGTGCGATCGCTCCCCGATCAAGCTCCAGGCGCGCAGGTGGCCATCCTTGCCGCCGCTGAGCAGCACAGGCTTCGTTGGATGGAACCTGACCGTGAGCGCGCCCCCTTCGTGCCCTGTGAACGTGAATCGCTCGTTGAAGCGCTCCGTGTCGAGCACGCGCACCGGGCCGTCGCCGCAAGCCACGGCCAGCCATCGGTCGTCCGGCGAAGCATCCAGGCCGCGCAGCTTCCCATCGCTCAAGGGCAGGTCACGCTGCATGGCCCATCGGCCCTCCTTGAGCTGCCAGATGCGCAGTGCGCCGTCGGCTCCTGCCGTGCACAGGCGCGCATCGCGCAGCGGCTGAATGGCATGAATGGCTTTCGCATGGGCGCGGATGCGCGCGGTGGCCTCGCGCCGGTTGAGGTCGAGCACGTAGAACTCGCCATCGCTGGTGCCTGCAGCCAGGCTGCCGCTTGGCAGAAGCGCCAGGGCGAAGACAGAAGCGGGCACCACGGCTGTGAGCCGGATGCGTTCGGGCTGCAGCCAGCTCCACGAGAGCACCTGTCCATCGCCGCATCCCGCGAGGAATTCATCGCCCGACCCGCATAGGGCGTACACCGGGCTCTTCGCGCGGTGGATCTCGCGTGGCGCGGTGAAGCCGGGATCGCTCATCGCATCAGCCTTCGCCACATTTCCATCCGTCGCTCCACGGTGAGGTCGCGCATGCGATGCGGCTGCGCGATGTCGCCCTGGCTTGGCTGGGGCTCGGCCGTGATGGTGCCTTGCAGCCAGGCCCGCGCGACCCGTGGGAAGGCTTCGATGGCATGCAGCAGGTTCACGGCGCGCAGCTGGTGGGGATCCACCGGCCACGCGCACCCGGCCGGGATCCGCTCCAGCACATCGCCGGCGTCGATCGCTTCGGTGATCAGATGGAAGGTGACGCCCGCGTGCGCGATATCGCCGCGATGGCATTGCCAGAACTCCGGCATGGAGCCGCGATCATGGGGCAGGAGCGAGGAATGCATGTTGATGGATCCCCTGGCCGGCACTTCGATCAGCGGACGGCGCAGCAGGCGGGTGCCGAACACGAGCATCACATCGGGCCTGGCCAGCTGGATCCGGCGCACGGTGGCGGGCGCGTTCAGCGAGGCGGTCTCGATGATGGGGCAATCGAGCGGGGCATCGCCCAGGCCGAGTTCCTGCACGCGCTCGCGCAGCCAGGCATCGGCCCGGGCCAGCGCGGCGCGCTCCCACTTCAGGGCCGATCGCGATCCCTTCGGGAAGCGGAGCGCGGCAAGGCGGTTCACCACGCGATCGCCCGCGATGTTCCGGAAGAGGCGGGAGAGGCGCCCGTACTGGAAGTTCAGCGCACGGTTCTCGAGCACCACCAATGCGGGCGGGAGGCCCTGCCGCGTGAGCTCGCGCGCGAGCAGGTCGGCGGCAGGGCTGCGGTGGGTAAGGAGGACAACGCGGCCCGTGCTCATGGGAAACGGATGGTGATGCCCTCGTGGCCATGGCTTTCGGCCTCGAATGGCAGGTCTCCGGCCGATCCCTGAACGCAAAGCCCTTGCAGCCGCAGCCCGCGCACGGTGAAGGCATGGCCACGCAATTCCTCGGCTCCGCATGCCGCGAAGGCGATGCCGTCGGGCAGGAAGCGCACCGAGTTCCCGGCGCGGTCCACCTGCATGTGGTCGCGGAGCACGAGGTAATCGAGCAGTAGGGCGGTGGTGGAGATCATGAGGTGGCCGCGCTGGCAGAGATCGCGAACGGCGCTCAGCGCATCCATGGTCACCGGTGGGATGTGCGATGCCCCCGCGGCCCGTCGCGCGTGGCGCTTGCCCAGGTGCGTGTAGGCGATGCAGGTTCCGCCCGTCGCGATGAGCCGCCGCATGCGCTCCGGGGCGAGCAGCAGGCCCAGGCCATCGATGTCGGCCCACTCCCACATGCCATGGCGCTGGAACACGTAAAGTGTCTGGCCATCGGGGAAGAGGTGCGGGGCATAGGCCCGGTTGCTCTGCCGCTCGTTCGGCGAGCCAGCCAGGGCGCGCATCTTCCGCGCCCCAAGGCGCAGCGCGGTCTGCAGGGTGGTGGTCTCGCGGGCGCGCTGCATGGCCCATTGGCTCATGGGTCGGTCCTGTCCGAGCACCGGGGTGATGGTGCCATCCCATACGTAGCGCACCCCGGCCTCGCGAACGAGGTCGAGCGTGTAGGCCGGATTCGGATAGGCATGCCCGGAGCGGTCCTCGATCACTGGCATGGAGCCGTATCGGGCATTGTGCAGCATATTGCCCTGGAAGTAGCTGTGATCGACCCACACGCGGGGGACGAAGCCGAGCCGCCTGATGATGGCCAGGGCCTCTTCCGCATCGGGCCGATGGTAGCCTCGGGCGCCGGCCCACATGTGATCGCCCCAGGTGTGTATGCCATCGTAGGCATGCGCGTGCAGGATGCGCGGATGGTCGAACAGGTTCACCTGGCCGGGCAGGTTCAGGTTGAAGGACCGGATGAAGGCGGTATC
>CAZJTB010000004.1:17881-20171 GCA_964548485.1 uncultured Chryseobacterium sp.
CCTCCCAATCGGCCAGCATGGTGTTGTCCGGGTCGCTGCTGATGCACAGCCAGGCCTGCGCGGGGAACGGGTAGGCGCGCACCGCCGGATCGCGGTCGCGCGGCGCGGCGGGTGCGGTCATCAACGAGTACCTCGCCTTCATGGCGGGCAAGATACCGAGGCGCTCAGGGCCAGCGGCGCCGGTCGGTCCAGCGGAAGGCCCACTCGGGCGTGATCAGCTCCCCGTGGATGCCGAGCAGGTACCATGCGCCCAGGCTCCGGTCGGATGGATTCACCAGCACGTGGATGTCCTGCGCGGGCATGTAGCTCTGCGCGAGCAGGAAGGCGGTGCGGCCATCGGGATGGCGCGCGGCATCCACCACGATCACCGCGTGCCCGGGCGATCCGCCTTGGATGAAGACATCGCCGATGCCCAATTCACCGTTGGCCGGAAGCAGCTCCTTCTCCAGCGACCGCGTGCCCGCATAGGTGAACACCTGCTCGAGGCAGCGCATCAGCTCCGCATGCGACGAATCAGCCTTGGCGCCGCCGACCCAACGGCAGCTGTTGCCTTCCACCCGGATGCGCTCACCCTTGCGCCAGCGCTTCCATTCGGCGCGGAACCCGTTGGTGAAGTTGAAGGCGATTTCGTCCTGCCTCCCGCACTTGAAGAGGTGCTCAGCGCGCAGCCGCATCACCGCATCAGCGCATTGCTGCAGATCCTTGGCGCCCACGCTCAGGTCGATCACCGCCGCGTGCATGTCCTGCCGGTGCTTGGGCGCGCCGGTATGCAGCAGCACCGGCGCGCCGTGGGCTTTCAGCGGCAGGTGGCGCAGGAAGTGCCCGAAGCTGCCCTCGTCCGCGGGCAGGCGTTGGAAGCCCGGCGGCGGTGCGAAGCGATCGGCAAGGGTGGGCGCCTGCGCGAAGCCCGAGGCCGCCAGGAATACGAGCGCATGGCACAGGATGCGGTGCATGCGTGGGCAATGCGCAGGATCCGCGCGGGTAACGATCAGGCCTTGGCGCCCTCCTTCACGGGGCTGTAGCCGAAGAGCCGGTTGTCCTTGATCATGCTGTCCACATAGGGCGGCACCATGCCTTCCCAGCCCGGCTTTCCCGTGCGGATCATGTCGAGCACCTGCTTGCTGAAGACATGTAGCACGTTCGGGTCGTAGTTCTCGATGTCGACCAGCCGCTTGTTGAAGAGCAGATAGTCATAGAGCGGGCGCATGCGCGGATGCACTGGCATGTTGGCGGTGGTGGTGATCTCCGCATCCGGCGAGGGACAGCTCGGGTACACGTAGATCTTCAAGTCGCGGTGGAAGAGGATGCCGAAGGCCTCGAGCACGCCGCCGTTCAGGTGGCGGTAGTACTTCTCGTCGAACACCTCCATCAGGTTGGTCACCCCCATGATCAGCCCCATGCGCGCCTTGGTGTAGCGGCTGAAGTACTCCACGAGCTTGTAGTACTCCTGGTAGTTGCTGATGAGCACGGTCTGGCCCAGCGAGCAGAGGATGTCGGCGCGGTCGATGAAGTCCTTCTCGTCCACATCGCCCGTATCGCTGCGCAGGTTGCTCAGCGTGATCTCGAAGAGCACCTGCAGGCTCTGGCGATCGACGCGCTGCTCCTTGATGAACATGTTGTACCCGTTCATGATCATGTCGATGTTGACCTTGGTCACGGGACGGAAGGAGCCGCGGATGGCGAGGATGTTCTTCTTGTAGAGGACTTCGCTGGCCTGCAGGTTCTGGCCGTCGGGCCCGAAGATCACGGCGTCGGTGTAGCCACGTTTGACGAGCTGCAGACTGAGCAGGCGGTTGTCCACTCCGGCGAAGGCCGGACCGTTCATCTGGATCATGTCCACCTCCACCACGTGCCGGCTCACGTTGTCGTAGAGCCCGGTCATGATCTCCTGCGGGTTGGCGTGGTGGAAGAAGCAGCCGAAGATGAGGTTCACCCCCATGATGCCGATGTTCTCCTGCTGCATGCTGATGTCCGGATCGTGCAGGCGCACGTGCAGGATCACATCGCTGGTGGGCTGGTCGGGTGCGGTCTGGAAACGGACGCCCAGCCAGCCGTGGCCGCTGTGCGCCTTCTCGAAGGTGCTGGTGGCCACCGTGTTGGCGAACGTGAAGAACTTCTTCGAGGGGTGGTCTGCGCGGTTCAGGCGGTCCACGATCAGGCCGTACTCGTGCCCGAGCATGTTGCGCAGCCGGCTTTCGCACACGAATCGGTTGCCGGGTTCCTTGCCGTAGATGGCGTTGCTGAAGTCCTTGTCGTAGGCGCTCATCGCCTTGGCGATGGTCTGCGAGGC
>CAZJTB010000005.1:0-1355 GCA_964548485.1 uncultured Chryseobacterium sp.
TGCGCGCGCCGAAGGACTGGTACGCCGAGGGCGACCCCTTCTTCGGCGAGGCCGAGCCGCTGCCCGCGCCACTGCCCAAGGGGCTGTTCAATACCGTGCAGGCCAAGTACCACCTGGGCAAGACCGTGACGGTGTGCGGCACCGTGGTGAGCGCGCGCAAGACCGCCAAGGCCAAGGCCATCTACCTCAACTTCGACCGGATGCACCCGCATCAGGACTTCTACGCCACCATCTGGGAGTACAACGGCGCCAACTTCAGCTACGACCCCGAGACGGCGCTGCTGCGGAAGAAGGTGTGCGTCACGGGCAAGCTCACCGAGTACGACGGCATCCCGCGCATCAGCATCAACAACGAGAAGGAGGTGATGCTGTTCGAGGATGCCGCGCGCGGGCGCTGATCACCCGGCCTTCTGCAGGGTGAGCACGAAGGTGGTGCCCTTGCCCTCCTCGCTCTTCACCGCGATGGTCTGCCCATGCGCATCCACGATGTGCTTCACGATGGCCAGCCCGAGGCCGCTGCCGCCCTCGTTGCGCGCGCGGCTCTTGCCCACGCGGTAGAAGCGCTCGAAGAGGCGCGGCAGGTGCTCGCCGCTGATGCCGATGCCATCGTCGCTCACCTCGGCCACCACCTGCTCGCCCAGCGCGTAGCTGGAGATGCGGCAATGGCCGCCCTCGCGCCCGTAGTTGATGGCGTTGTTCAGCAGGTTGGTGAGCACCTGCAGCATGCGGTTGCGGTCGGCCAGCACCTCGGTGCCGGCGGGCACCGCGTTCACCAGGCGCACCTGCTTCTCGCGGGCGTGCATCTCCAGCGATTCCATGGCCTCCTTCACCAGCACATGCAGGTCGAGCCGTGCCATGCGCAGGTCCATGACGCCGCTCTCGAGCTTGGTGATGAGGTCCAGGTCCTCCACGATCTTCATCAGGCGGTCAACCCCGTTGGAGGCGCGCTCCAGGAAATCGCGGTTCACCTTCTCATCCTCCAGGCCGCCCTCGAGCAGGGTGAGGATGTAGCCCTGGATGTTGAAGATGGGCGTCTTCAGCTCGTGGGCGAGGTTGCCGATGAACTCGCGGCGGAACTTCTCCCGCTCCTCAAGCTCCTTGATCTCGCTGCGGCGCTCATTGGCCCACTCGGCCACCTCGGCGTTCACGCGGGTGAGCTCGTCGGTGCCCTTCGGGGCGGCGGCGCCTTTGCCGCGCCGCAGGTCGTGCACGGTGCGGTACAGGGTCTTGATGCGGGCGTGCACGAAGCGCTCGATGCCGATGGAGAAGGCGGTGTAGGCAAGCGCGAGGATGAGCAGCGCGCACAGGAAGGGCCACCAGTGCGCGATGCGCGTGCCCACCAGGTCGGGCGAGAG
>CAZJTB010000005.1:1455-18398 GCA_964548485.1 uncultured Chryseobacterium sp.
GGCATGAAGGTGATGAGCGAGGGCCTGCAGAAGGTGGCGGGCCGTCGCCTGCGCACGGTGCTGCGCAGCATGACGGCGAGCCGGTTCCGGGGCGTGCTCACGGGCCTGGTGAGCACCGTGGTGATCCAGAGCAGCAGCGCCGCCACCGTGATGGTGGTGGGCTTCGTGAACGCGGGCCTGCTGCAGGTGCGCCAGGCCATCAGCGTGATCATGGGCGCCAACATCGGCACCACCATCAAGGCGGTGCTGGTGAGCTGGGCGGTGTTCGTGGACATGAGCATCACCAAGCTGGCCATGCCCATCATCGGCCTCGCCTTCCCGCTGCTCTTCGTGAAGACCTCGGGCACGCGGGCGCTGGCCGAGTTCCTCATCGGCACGGCGCTGCTCTTCCTGGGCATCGAGTTCATGAAGCAATCGGTGCCCGTGCCTTCCGCCGGCGCGCTGGCCTTCCTGCAGGGGCTCAGCGACATGGGCCTGGTGTCCGTGCTGCTCTTCGTGGGCATCGGCACGGCGCTCACCGCGCTGATCCAATCATCGAGCGCATCGGTGGCGCTCACCCTCGTGCTCTGCGAGCAGGGCACCATCGGCTACGAGATGGCGGCGGCGCTCGTTCTTGGCGAGAACATCGGCACCACCATCACCGCCAACATCGCCGCGCTGGTCACCAGCGCCTGGGCCAAGCGCACGGCGCGCGCCCACCTCGTCTTCAACGTCATCGGCGTGGCGCTGGCACTGCTCCTCTTCAAGCCTTACCTGCATGCGATCGATGCGTACGTCACCGCGGTGTTCGGCGCCTCGCCCTACGCCGATCCCGGCATGATCAAATGGGGCGTCACCGCGCTGCACATCTCCTTCAACGTCATCAACACGCTCATCCTGGTCAACTTCATCCCCACCCTGGAGCGCATCGTCACCTGGATGGTGCCCGCGCGCACCCAGGGCGATGAGGAGTTCCGGCTGGAGTACCTCGATGCTGACATCCCGCTCTCGCCCGAGCTCTCGCTGATCGAGGCGCGGCGCGAGATCGCCCGGTTCGGCAAGGTCACACACGACATGCTGCGGATGACGCGCGACCTGCTGCTCTCGAAGGATGCCCTCTCGCGCGAGCAGCTCATGCAGCGCATGGCGCGCTACGAGCAGATCACCGACCGCATCGAGGTGGAGGTGGGGCGCTACCTCACCAAGACCAGCACAGAGGCGCGCAACGAGGAGCTCAGCGGGCGCATCCGCGGCATGCTCAGCATCGTGGGCGACCTGGAGCGCGTGGGCGACATCTTCTTCCAGATGAGCAAGGCCATGGAGCGCAAGCTCGACGACAAGCTCTGGTTCACCCCCGAGCAGCGCCAGAACCTCATCAGCATGCTCGAGGTGCTCGATCAGGCCTTCGAGGTGATGCACGCCAACCTCGACGTGGAGCAGGAGCAGGTGAACCTCGATGCCGCCGTGGAGGTGGAGCAGCGCATCAACGCCATGCGCGATCAATTGCGCCTGCAGCACTTCCGCAGCATCGAGCAGGGCGATTACAACATCCGCAGCGGCCTGGTGTACAACGACCTCTTCAGCAGCTGCGAGAAGGTGGGCGACCACCTGATCAATGTGAGCGAGGCGCTCGCGGGCGAGCTCTGATCAGGGCTGCTCGATGATGGGGTCGGTGAGGATGCGGTTGCTCTCGCGCAGCGCGCGATCGACCAGCCGGACGGCGAAGCGCACCGTGTCGATGGCAGTGTCCGGGACGATGGGCCAGGCAATGGCCACGGCGATCTCGCCCTCCAGCGCCTTGTTCTGGCCGGTAGGGGTGATGCGCGGGATGCGGTAGCGAAGCGGCAGCGCCAGGCTCACCGGTGTCCACACGCCCTGGCGCAGCTCCTCATACTCCAGGAAGAGGTTGTGGTAATACGGCGACCCCGTGTTGAACGGCGGGTCGCTATCGGAATCGTTGAGCCCGATGTCGCCATCGCCATCGGTGAAGCTGATCACCAGCGAGGCCGAATCGCCGAATTGCCCGAACGACTTGTACTTGATCACCGGCTCGGGCGGGAAGGTCTCGCGCTTGATGCAGCCGGTCGCCAGGGCCAGGAGCACCGCGAGGACGCCCGCTACTTTTACCCGCCGCGATCGTGCCATGCGCATGGTTCCAAAGGTATGATGCCCGCCGAGCCGCCTCCCGACCTTGCCGCGCTGCGCGAGCGCGTGTTCCGGGTGGATGGTCCCGAGGCCTTCAACGCGCTGGCCCTGGATCTATTTCAATTGCATGCCGCGCGGAACCCGGTGGTTGCCGCCTACCTCGGCGCCCTGGGCCTGGCGCCCACCGCCATCCGGACCGTTGATCGCATCCCGTGCCTGCCCATCGGCTTCTTCCGCAGCCAGCGGGTGCTGCTGGAGGGGCTGGAGCTGGCGGTGAGCTTCACCAGCAGCGGCACCACGGGCAGCGCCACCAGCACGCATCACCTGCCCTGGCCGGAGCATTACGAGCGCTCGTTCACGGCCTCCTTCAGCGCGGTCTACGGCGACCCCTCCACCTGGCGCATCCTGGCCCTGCTGCCCGCTTACCTCGAGCGCCCGGGCAGCTCGCTAGTTTACATGGCTGGGAAGCTGATCACCGCTTCGGGCGACCCGCTGAGCGGCTTCTACCTGAACAACCTGGAAAGCTTGGCGGATACGCTGCAGCGCTCCGAGCGCGAGGGCCGCAGGACGCTCCTGCTCGGGGTCACCTTCGCATTGCTGGACCTGGCCGAGCGCTTCCCCATGCCCTTGCGGCACACCACCATCATGGAGACCGGCGGGATGAAGGGGCGCCGGCCGGAGATCGTGCGCGAGGAGCTGCATGGCATCCTGAAGCGCGCGTTCAATGCGCCCGCCATCCACAGCGAGTACGGCATGACCGAGTTGCTCTCGCAGGCCTGGAGCACCGGCGATGGCATCTACAGGTGCCCGCCCTGGATGCAGGTGCGCATCCGCGAGGTGAACGACCCCTTCGCCACCGTGCCCATGGGCCGCACCGGCGGCATCGATGTCATCGACCTGGCCAACATCGCCTCGTGCCCCTTCATCAGCACGCAGGACCTGGGGCGCATGCACGCCGATGGCTCCTTCGAGGTGCTCGGCCGCTTCGACAACAGCGATGCGCGGGGGTGCAACCTGTTGCTGGAGGCCTAGCCCACCACCTTCACCAGGAAGTAGTTCTTCTTGCCGCGCTGCAGGAGCATGAACCGCCCCTCGGCATTCGCCGTCCAGGCCTCATCCACCTTCTGCCGGTTCACGCTGATGCTGCCCTCCTTCAGCGCGCGCTTGGCTTCGCCCTTGCTGGGCAGGAAGCCCGTGCGGTCGGTGAGCAGGTCGGTGATGCTGGTGCCGCGCAGCGCTTCGCGCGAGACCTCGGCTTGCGGCACGCCCTCGAACACATCGAGCCATTGCTGGTCAGTGAGCCGGTTGAGCGCATCGGCCGTGGCGTTGCCGAAGAGGATCTCGCTGGCCTGCTGCGCGCCCTTCAGCTCGTCGTCGCCATGCACGCGCCGTGTGATCTCCTCGGCGAGCGCCTTCTGGGCCACGCGCAAGTGCGGCGTCCTGGCGTGATCGGCCAGCGTTGCCTCCACCTGCTCCTGCTCCCAGGTGGTGAAGATGCGCAGGCACTTCGCGGCTTCCTCGTCGCCCACGTTCAGCCAGAACTGGTAGAACCTGTAGGGCGAGGTCTTCTTCGGATCGAGCCACACGTTGCCGCTCTCGCTCTTGCCGAACTTGCTGCCATCGGCCTTGGTGAGCAGCGGAGTGGTGATGGCGAAGGCGGGATTGCGCGCGGCTTCCTTGCCGCCTATGCGCCTGATGAGCTCGGTGCCCGTGGTGATGTTGCCCCACTGGTCGCTGCCGCCCATCTGGAAGTTGCAGCCCTTGTGCTTCCACAGCCAGTAGAAGTCGTAGCCCTGCACCAGCTGGTAGCTGAACTCGGTGAAGCTGATGCCCGTCTCCAGGCGGTTCTTCACGCTGTCCTTGGCCATCATGTAGTTCACGGTGATGTGCTTGCCCACCTCGCGGATGAAGCGCAGGAAGCCCATGTCCTTGAACCAATCGTAGTTGTTCACCAGCTCGGCGGCGTTGGCGCCGGTGAAGTCGATGAAGCGCTCAAGCTGCGCTTGCACGCAGGCCTGGTTGTGGCGCAGCGCGTTCTCGTCGAGCAGGTTGCGCTCGCTGCTCTTGCCGCTGGGGTCGCCCACCATGCCGGTGGCGCCGCCCACCAGCGCGATGGGCGTGTTGCCGCAGCGCTGGAAGTGCACCAGCATCATGATCTGCACCATGTTGCCCACATGCAGGCTGTCGGCCGTGGGGTCGAAGCCGATGTAGCCGCGCTGCGGGCCCTTGGCCAGCTGCTCCTCCGCGCCGGGCATGCTGTCGTGCAGCAGGCCTCGCCAGCGCAGTTCCTCGATGTAGTTCCGCATCCTTCGCGATTGAACGGCCCTGCCTGCGGCAGGCAGGGCCGAAGGTAGAGGCGCGCGCATGAAGCTGTGGCTCAGGTGCTGCCGCTTGGATGGGCTTGGAATGCCCAGCGCTTCACGACGCGGACACGTTCCACGCGGTGCTGACGGCCTTCAATGCTCAATGCGTTTAATGGGTCGCCGCCTCAGCCTTCATGTGGCGGATCGTGCTTCGGCTTCCGCTTGTAGGTCTTGCGGCTCTTCACCACGCGCGTGCGGTACCGCGAATCCAGCGCGCCGGCCGCCTTCTGCGCCTCGCGCTTGGCAGCCCGCTCGATGGCATCGAGCTCCTTCTTGGTGATGCGCTTCTTCGGGGCCATGGCCGTGGTCATTTCAGCACGCTGTACAGCACCAGGTCGAGCAGTTTTCCTTCCGCCGTGCGGAAATCGCGGCGCATGATGCCCTCCTGCTCGAAGCCGCAGCGCTCCAGGACCTTGCAGCTGCCGATGTTCTCACGGTCCACGCGCGCGTACACCTTCTCCATGCCCAGCTGCGTGAAGGCGTAGTCCACGGCCCACATCAGGCCCAGGGTGGTGATGCCCTTGCGCTCGTACAGCCCGCTGATGAAGTAGGCCGTCTCGCACTTGGGCACGGTCCAGTCGAACTCCTTGAGGAAGACCAGGCCGATGGGCTCGCCGCCCTCGTAGTCGCGCATGGCGAAGCAGAAGAACTCGCGGCGCTTGGCGCGCGCGATCATGTCCTTGATGTAGCTGCGGGTGCTGCGGCGGTCGCTGCAGTGGGCGCAGGTCACGGGGAAGTAGGGCTGCAAGCGCGCGCGCTCGGCATCCACCAGCTTGAAGAGGCCGATGTCGTCGTCCTTCTCGATGGGCTCGATGATGACCGAGTCGCTCATGGCTCTTCGCGCATGCGCAATGCGGCTGCCCGCATGGCCTCGGCGCGCTCGCGGCCATGGTACCGCTCCACGCCCGCGTGCACGAGGTACACCAGCGGCGTGCTCAGCAGCGCCACGATGAACTTGTAGGCGTAGGCGGTGAGCACCATGGCCGTGCAGCGGGCGAAGGTGAAGTCGTCGCGGAGCAGCCAGAACGCCATGTAGGTGACCACCACGCTATCGATGAGCTGGCTGATGAGCGTGCTCCCGGTGGCGCGCAGCCAGATGCGCCTGTCGCCGGTGACGCGCTTGATGGCGCGGAAGCTGAAGGCGTCCACCAGCTGGCCCACCACGAAGGCGCTGAGCGAGCCGATGATGATGTTCATGCCCTGGCCGAAGATGCCCGCGAACGCGGCCTGCATGTCGGGCACGCCGCGATCGGCGTTCATGCCCAGCCAGAAATCGGCGGGCGGCATGCCGATGGCGAACCATATGACGATGAATGCGAAGGCGATGAGCGCGGTGGTGAGCAGCGTGAGGAAGCGCACGCCGCGCACGCCGTAGTAGTCGTTCACCACATCGGTGAGGATGAAGACGATGGGCCAGGGCAGCACGCCCACGCTGAGCACGAAGCTGAGGTCGTCCTGCCCAAGCAAGGTGAAGCCGGCCTTGTCGAATCCCAGGACGCTCTCCAATTGGAAGAGCTTCACGCCGATCATCTCGGCCAGCAGCGCGTTGGCCGCGAAGAAGCCGCCCAGCACGAGGAAGAGGCGCGTGGCGCGGTCGGCGAGGATGGAGTGGATCACGCTAAATAGCGGTTCAGGAAAACCGCGGAGATTCTGGATAGCGCCGAAGCGTAATTCTCATCGGCAAGCGCCAATTCACGAACCTCAGCCAGACCTTGAACGACCTCGGCTTCCTCGGCTGATGTGAGCCGGCTGAGGTCCAGCATCATGGAGCGATTCAAGTCATTCGGCTCGAACTTGACCAAGCCATTTCCATATTCCCTGCGCTGCTGCATGAATAGCTCCTTCGCGATGTCGGTGAGCAGGTACGCGAATAGGATCCCCGTCTTGTTCATGGAGAACAGGCTCGGATACACGCCATGAAAGGTCGTCAGGTTCTTGATGCCCGCTTCATTCCGGACGAACCGGAGCCCGCCCCGGTGGAAAACGGAGACCCAAATAGGGGCAGGTTCCCTTTCCTCATGCGAGTACCAGAGCTTCCGTTTAGAGGGAAGATGCCGTGTGGGCACGCCCAATCTGATGCCTTCGTCCAAGTAGGACCTTGTTCCTAGGTCAGTGTATCCCTTTGCATCAAATAGGAGCACATTCCCTCCGGAGGCCCGAGCCTCCGCGAAATGCTTATGGGTGAAGAAGGGCCTGGGGGCATCTGCTGCCTTGCAAAGGCATGGCAGCAAGTGTCGGTCAGGAATCGAAAGCTGATGGGCCCTGGTTTGATTGAAGACGAAGTAGTCATTGTCGCCAGTGGCAATCCCGCGGGAGACCTTGGCGTAGTTGGCGAAGGGTGAGAGGTGCTTGAATTCCCGGCCCTTGAACGGTGCGTAGTAGTTCCGCCATTTGATGTCGGGATCAATGTCCTGAACACGGATGCAG
Source organism: uncultured Chryseobacterium sp. (assembly GCA_964548485.1). GTDB lineage: Bacteria > Bacteroidota > Bacteroidia > Flavobacteriales_F > PHOS-HE28 > PHOS-HE28. Next base: position 8,370 of record CAZJTB010000005.1, read on the forward strand.
CAGCTTTGAGCGTCGGAAGCACCCTTCGGTGACAGCACGGCCGGGAGTTGCGCCGGGTCATGTATCGTGCTGAAGCGGACATGCCCCGTACTATCATCCTTCGCGAGCAGGATCAGCGAGGCCGTGGTGAGCGCGTCATCGAAGACCTTGGCTGAGAAGTCGAAGACGATGACTTCGCGCAAGGCGCCGGACCGCAACAAAGCCCTTTTCACGAACCGGCCGTAATCGGCGTTCAGGAATTCGGATGGAACCAAGAAAGCCGCTCGGCCATGCTCTGCGAGCTGGCTGATCGATTTCAGGAGGAACAAGGAGTACAAATTGCTGAAGCCGCTCAGTTCGATGCCAAGCCGTTCCTTCACCTGCTCAAGCGCATGCTTGTTGTCGTAATCGTGGAACTTGAAATAGGGCGGGTTGCAGATGATGCCATCGTACCGGGCAGCCCAATCCGAGCTGAGATAATCCTGCGGCGCAACTTCGATGCGACTGTCGCATCCAACTATGCGCAATGCTTCGTCGAGTATCCTTCGGTCCACCTCGAAGCCCTGCACGCGCCCTTTGTAATTGGCTTCGCGCAGCACGCGTGCGAATACGCCCAGGCCGAAGGCCGGGTCGAGCACGTGATTCAGGCGTGGGTTGCGCAGCAGCCACGCGGCCATGCATGTTGCGATCTCAACAGGTGTGAAGAACTGCGCGAATCGCTTGCGATGCTCGAGCGGTGTTGCTGAGCAGTAGACGGATTCGGGGCTGGCTATGATGGTGCCTTCCATGCCAAAGGATCAGAGGTCTTGTGCCGGTATGCCGAGAATCTCGGCAAGGCGCTGGATGTCAATGTATGCCTCTCCGCCCTTGAAGGTGACATAGAACAGCAGGCGCCCTTTGCTCAGTTCCTTCATGCGGCTCTCGTGAGCGGGCATATCCACCTTGGCGGCGAGCTCCACACCTTCTTTCGAATTGATCTTGATGGTGGTCTTGTTCTGGTTCTTCTCATCGGCCTCGATGTGGTACTTGACGCCCTCCTGCTCCGGATCCGCAACGAGCTGCAGGATCCTGGTGAAAGGAAGCCCGAATACCCTGTCGAAGAACACCTGGAAGTGGAATGCGGAACTTGATGCAGGCAAGCCCATCGATAGACGGTTTTGATGTCTTCGACCTTCGGAGTGATGCTGAGGAAATCCCGGCGCTGCAATTCCTTGCCGATGGCTTTCAATCGGGCGGGCGCTTCTCCAAGTGCGATCAGGTCCTCACTCGAACGCAGGCTCGGTTTCTTGAAGCTGAGCAGCCTGATGGTGCCCCCGTTCAGGCCTTCGAGGATCGGAATGAGGTGCGCGCGCGCAGGCGCAGCAAGCTGGTTGGGGAATCGGCGGAGAATATGATCTCGAAGCTCGAGGGCTTCGTTCTCCAGCAGCTCGGAGCGCTCCTTCGTGGCCGCATCGTACTTGCCGATCAGGAAGGAACTGGACCTCACTTCGATGCCGGCAACAGCCTTTCTTACCAATTCTTCAATGCGCTGATGCTCGATGCGGCTGATGTCGAAGCCAAGAGAGAAGTCGAAATCGGCCCGGTTGAAGATGAGCAGGTCAGGCCGCTTGCCTATGGTGGTGAGCTCCTCGTGGAATTCACGATAGAACCGCTCAAAGCCATCCGATCCAGCCACCAGATCCTCCGAACGTCCGTACCGCACGGCCACATGGTGTTTCGCATGCTCGTTGATAGCCCGATAAACAAGGTCCTCTGCCCAGTCACCTTGCTGCTTGTGCAGCAGGAAGTCCGAAGACGCCTGCGTCGGGATCCTGGCCTTTGGGATCGGGGCGTCCCAATCGACGAGTGCACGTGAGATGCGTCTCCTCAGGACCTTGAGTTCGTCGGCATAGCCCATGAGCACACTAGGGTTTCAAGGGTGTGATCGGATTCGGTTGCGAAAGTTCGCTGTTGTGGCCTGCCTCGACGCTCTCGTGCTGGAACAGCTTCACGCCGATCAGCTCCGCCAGCAGCGCGTTGGCCGCGAAGAAGCCGCCGAGCACGAGGAAGAGCCGCGTGGCGCGGTCGGCGAGGATGGAGTGGATCACGGGGCCACAAGATCGCCCACGCGCACCACATCGCCTGCGAGCGCCATGGCGTTCATGCCGAACAGCACCTTTCCGTTGCGGTTGCGATAGGTCGCAAGCGTGCGCAAGGGCTCCTTGCCGCGTTCACCGGTGCGCTGGTCGGTGGTGGTGATGATGCAGCGCTCGCAGGGCTTCACCAAGGCGAATCGCGCGGTGCCGATGGCAAGCTCCCGCCAAAAGTCCTCTTGGAACGGCGTGCCGCCGGCGACCACCAGGTTGGGGCGGAAGCGGTCCATGGGCAAGGGTGAGGCAAGGCGCATGTTCAGGTCATCGAGCGAGGCCTGCGACAGGATCATGTATGGATAGCCGTCGCTGAGCGAGTTGATGCCTTTGGCGAACAACGGGTTGGTGGGCCGCAATGCCGAATCGGGCATGTGCATCAATCTGCACGCGACACCGAGGTGCTCGCTGAGCCAGTCATGCGCTTCGGCATCTGCCGCGATCAGGTCCACCGCATCGCGCCACACACGGGCCCGATGCGGCTCACCGCTCGCGATCGACCATGGAAGATCCAATGTGCCGCCGTCGCGCAGGTCCGTGATGCGGAACCCATCACGGTGCGGCGCGCAATGCAGGCAGGCCATGGATGGGATCTCGCGTTGCGTGAGGAAGCGCCCGTCCCCGTCCACAAGCATCCAGCGGCGATCATGCTCGAGTCCGCGATCGGTGATGCGCGCTTCCTGAACGCTGAACCCGCCAAGCGATTTGATCGGATGGATATGCAGGCTGGCGACCGTGAGGCTCATGGCCGCAGCACGCGCTTCACCACCTCCTCGCCATCCACGCGGATGCGCACCAGATAGGTGCCCGCTGCATCGGGCAGGCGCACGCGCCAGGCAGCGCCCATGCGCGCGGCACTGGCGATGGTGATCGCGCCCCGCGCATCATGCAGGGCCACGAAGGCGATCTGCGCGGTTCCCGTGGCGTTGATCGTCACCCAGCCGTCGGGCGTGGGGTTGGGCGCGATACGGACGCGGTCGCGCGCCGCGGTGCGGATGCCCGCCGGGCCCAGGAAGAGCGAGTCGGCCGCCACGAGGGAAGGGGAGCGGTCGCTCGCCTGCAGCATGTCGCGGAAGGCGTCGATGTCCGGGTGGCCGTGGCTGAACATCTCGGCGTTCCAGGCCGGCGGCACGGGCTGGTACCACACCCGCGCGAAGGCCCGCAGTCCTTCGTTCACTCCGCTGATGGGCACATGGTAGCGCACGATGTCGGCACCGGTTCCCTCTTCGCCGAAGGCATTGCGATTGAAATCGATGTCGCTCGCGGGCACGCCGGCCACACGGGTGGTGTCGTAGGCGTAATGCGTGCTGGTGAATCCGACGGGTGCCAAGCGATTGTCCTTGATCGGGTCCTTGGCGCGCTCGAGCACCGTGGTCACATCACCATTCACGTCGCCCATCACCATCTCGTAGATCTGCACTTGGCCGCTGCCGGTGATAACGTTGTGATGCGGCTCGTAGGGAGCATCGTGGCCTTCCACTTCATCGGCGCTGTTGAGCAGCCCGCTCTTGAACACGGTGTCTCCCTCGGCGGTGAGCACGGTGAACTCCACGAAGGCGCGCCGTGAGGGGTAGCCGCTGGGGAAGCGGTGGCCAGCCTTGTTCTCCAGGCGCAGGGCGAAGTAGGCGGTATCGGCGGTGCGGTCGGTTAGCGCGAGATGGGCATCGAGCGTGTGGTGCGCGAGCATGCGGCGGGTGCGTGCGAGGGTGCTGTCGAACTGGGTGTTGGTGGCGGGGATGCCCAGGGCCACCTTGTTCTGCTTCAGCAGGCGCAGCATGTGCTCGTTGCCGCCCACCAGGTGGTGCAGGCCGAAGGGCGATTGCGGATTCAGGAAGGGATACTCGGCGGCCAGCAGGATGCCGTCGTTGATGCGCGGCATGTGGCAGGTGTTGCAATGCGTGCCATTGGCGCTATAGACGCTGTTGAGCCACTCGTGGTAGGTGGCCTGCTCCACGAAGCGGTCGCCCGTGAGGTTGCCGTCGAGGTCGGCCGTCTCGGTGATGAGGGTGTGGCAGCCCGCGCACACCTTGCTGTTCACGATGTGGCTGCCGAAGCCCGGCGTGAAGCGCACGAAGAACTGCATGATGGCCGGGTTGATCTGGTCGTCGCCGTACGGCCCGTACACGCGCGCCGAATCGAACTCGAGCGCGCCGCTGAAGAAGGTGCCGGCCGTGGCCTCGCTTTGCATGTGGCAGCTCAGGCAGCTTACGCCATCGAGGCCCAGGTGGCTGGTGTCGAGGTGCGCCAGGGTGAAGGGCGGACGGCCCAGCAGGCGCTCCTCGTGCATGCCCAGCGGCGCGTGGCAGCCCAGGCATTTGTTCTGCAGCGACTCGGCATGCGCCGGGTTCACCAGCGACTCGTGCCTGATCTTGGCGCGGAAGAAGGGGTCGCGCGCGCTGTTGGCCATCATGGTGCTGCGCCAGTCGTCGGCCACGTTCACATCGCGCCCTTGCGCATCGATGCTCGCCAGGCCCTGCGGATCGCGCCCGTGGCAGCCCGCGCAGCGGCCGGCCGTGGTGAAGTAGGTGCTGATGATCACCGGCAGGCTGTCCGTGCTGCGCATCAGGGCCAGCTCCAGCCGGCCATGCGGCCCAGCGATGGGCCGAACGGCGAAGTCCCACGCCGATAGCACCAGCACCAGCGCCACCGCGATGCCCAGCACGATTCCCGTCTTCCGCATGTTCTGGAGGCGCAAGGTAGAAGGCCGCTCCCTCGGCGTGCGACCTGATCGCCGCCTCGGTGGAACGCCTGCGGGCGCGCACGGTTCGCCTTCAGCCCTGCGTTGTGGGAAGTTGGCTGCCGGCACCGCCAGCGCGCTTCTGCCCCCGGATACCTTCGCCCGCCAGCAACGCCATGATCCCACTTCGAGCGGTCCTCGTCCTTGCGGCATGCGCCCTGGCCTGCCCCGGCTTGCATGCCCAGGGCGCCGAGCCTTTCGTGGACTACTGGGACGCCAAGCGCGGCATCAAGAAGAGCGAGGGCCTCATGGTGAATGGCCGCGAGTGGGGCGAATGGAAGTTCTACGACCGTGAAGGGCGCCTGGTGGAGCAGAGCGATTTCAAGGCGGGCGAGCGCGATGGGCACGTGCGCATCTTCTATCCCGGGTCGCTGCCCGGGGCGGCCCCCCCCCAATTGATGCACGATGGATTCATGCGGCGCGGCGTGCAGGACAGCACCATCACCAGCTACTACGCCAGCGGTCAGGTGATGGAGCGCGGCGCCTACCGCAAGGGCGTGAAGGAGGGAGCCTGGGAGTACTTCTACCCCGATGGCAAGCCGATGCTCAAGGAACGCTGGAGCACGGGCATCGCCATCGTCAGCGACGCATGGGACCGCGATGGCACGCAGACCGTGACCAAGGGCGATGGCTTCATGCGCGCCTACTTCGCCAGCGGCGCCCTCAGCGAACTGAAGCACTACCGCGCCGGCGTGCCCGATGGTGAGCAGACGGAGTATTGGCCGGCCGGCAACATCAAGGCCCAAGGCCCATGCACCGGAGGCCTGCGCAACGGCCTGTGGAAGTGGTTCGGCAGCAATGGCAAGCCCGAGAAGGAGGCGGCCTACATGGCGGGCAAGCTGCACGGGGCCTACACCGTGTACCGCGCCGATGGCACCGTGGATGTCACCGGTTGGCACAAGGCCGATAAGAAGGACAGCCTCTGGACCTGGTTCGCCCCTAACGGCAAGCCGGAGATGAGCGGCCCCTTCAAGGATGATCTGCGCGAGGGCACCTGGAAGCACTGGCACCCCAATGGCCAGCTGCAGAGCACCGGGGCCTTCAAGGCCGACAAGGAGCAGAGCGAATGGGTGTACTACTACGAGGGCGGCCAGCTCTGGAAGAGGGGCGCCTTCGCCGATGGGCAGAAGACCGGCACTTGGACCACGCGCTACGAGAAAGGCCAGAAGCTGCAGGAGGGCACTTATGCGAACGGGAAGGAGGAGGGCCAGTGGCAGAGCTGGTTCGAGAATGGCAGGCTGAAGACCGAGGGCGGCTTCAAGCAGGGGCGCATGAACGGCCTCTGGAAAGGCTTCTTCCCCGATGGCAGCCCCGATTATGAGGGCTGGTTCCAGGACGACCTGAAGCACGGCGCCTGGAAGCTCTACTTCGATCCCGGCGAGGGGAAGATCCCCGGCGGCCGCGTGCGCGAGGAGGGCAGCTACGACCAAGGGAAGAAGAGCGGTCGCTGGATCGCCTACAGCGTGAACGGCACGCCCATCAGCGAAGGGCAGTACAGCAACGGCACGCCCACGGGCAAGTGGGTTTACTTCGACGATGCAGGCGTGAAGATGCGCGAGCAGGAACTCCTCAACGGCGATCCGCACGGCAACTGCAAGGTGTACGACCAGCGTGGCCGCGTAGTGCAGGAGATGAACTACCGCAATGGCCGCCTGCATGGCACCAGCACCACCTTCGACCGCAATGGAAGGCCCACCAAGACGGTGGAGTACGAGGACGGGCAGATCAAGAAGCCCGAGCCGCCGAAGGGGCAGCCGCAGCAACGGGGAGGTGCGGTGCCGGGGGGGAGGAGGTGAGCAGCGTGCGGGGTTCGGGCGTTCGCACGGCCGATTACATTTTACGCAGTGTCCTGCGTATTTTTACGCACCTAACCGCGTAAACCGATGATTATTCCCCGAATCAAGGAGGCGGTGCTGGAGGCCCGCCTCAAAGAGCCGCGGCGCCGCATCCAGGTGGTGGCGGGGCCGCGCCAGGTGGGCAAGACCACCCTGGTGCAGCGCGTGATGGGGCGCATCGCGATGCCCGCGCACTTCGCCAGCGCGGACGGCCCCGCGCCGCCCGGCCCGGCCTGGATCGCGCAGCAATGGGCCATCGCCCGCGAACTGGCCCCCGCACGCCGCAAGTCGCTGCTGGTGCTGGATGAGGTGCAGAAGGTGAGCGGCTGGAGCGAGGCGGTGAAGGCCCTTTGGGACGAGGATACGCGACAGAAGAGGTCGATGCATGTGGTGCTGCTCGGCTCCTCGCCGCTGCTGTTGCAGCGCGGCCTGGGCGAGAGCCTCGCGGGGCGCTTCGAGCGCATCCGCATGGGCCATTGGTCCTATGCCGAGATGCGCGCTGCCTTCGGCTGGAGCGTGGAGGAGTTCATGTTCTTCGGCGGCTATCCGGGCAGCGCGCCGTACATCCGCGACCGCAGGCGCTGGGCCGAATACATCCTGCAGTCGCTGGTGGAGACCTCCATAACACGCGACGTGCTGATGATGGCCCGCGTGGATAAACCGGCATTGCTGCGCCGGCTCTTCGACCTGGCTTCCGCATACAGCGGCCAAGAGCTCTCCTTGAACAAGATGCTGGGCCAGCTCCAGGATGCGGGCAACACGAGCACCCTGGCCAACTATGCCGAGCTGCTGGAGCACGCGGGCATGCTCACCGCGCTGGAGAAGTTCACCAATGCCACGGTGCGCACGCGCAGCTCAACGCCCAAGTGGCAGGTGCTCAACAATGCGCTGCTTACCGCCCGTCAGGGCCTTACGCTCTCACAGGCCCGTGCCAACGGCGAGCTCTGGGGCCGTATCGCCGAGAGCGCCGTGGGCGCGCACCTGGCCGATGGCCGGGCGGAGGGCCTCTATGAGCTCTGCTACTGGCGGGAGCGCGACAAGGAAGTGGACTTCGTGGTGAAGCGCGGCAGCAAGCTCACGGCCATCGAGGTGAAGAGCGGCCGCACGCGCACGGCCAAGGCGGCGCTCGATGCGTTCGCGGCGGCGCATCCCACGGCGCGCATGCTGCTCGTGGGCCACGGCGGCATCTCCTTCGCCGATTTCCTCTCGCAGCCGCCGGAGAAGTGGGTGGAGTGAGGCCGACTCAGCCGAGGTTTCCGCGTTTGCTTGCATATCTCTCAGGTCGATGACGAAGAAATCCCTCGGATCGTTTTGACCCAGGGCGTTGAGCGCCAGAAGCGCCGCGAGTGGAAGTGCCGGAATTCGCATGAGTAGGGGTTTGGGTTGCGCATGTGGGTATTCGCATGCACCCCGAAACTCCCCTCACCGGCAGCCATCTGCAATGCGCGCTTTACACGTGGTAAGCGACACTGCATAGGTGGTCATTCCCACTGCATAGCTGGCGGCAACGGTTTGCGCTACTCAATCATCAATTTGGCATTCCATAGCCACTGCTCCTGCTCCACACGGACGCAATATGGGCCGGGCGACAGGTGGTTTACTGCGATCAGGTAACGATGATTGCCGGGTGGAATGCTGCCAGGACGCGCGGTTGCCACAAGTGCGCCATGGCTATCGAACACATCGATGCGCAACGGCCCCGGGTCTTCGGTTCTGAAGGAGATGATGGCATGGTCGGAGGCTGGATTGGGTGCGAGGGCGACCGCAGCCGCACTTTCTTGCTCAGGCACCCCTACGGTCTCAGGACCGAGCTTCACCACCCATGCATCAAAGGCGCCATGATTGCCAGATACATCGCCATCGTTGGAACCGGTGGTTCCTGAAATAAGGAAGCCGCCATCAGCTGTGCTGGCCAAATCCCAAGGGTAGTCCCATCCGCTTCCTCCGAGCAGCCGTTGCCAGATGATTCCGCCAGTCCCATCTATTCGCATAAACCAATAATCGGATGACAGGGGCTCCCCAATCACGTCACCGTCGTTCGAGTCAGTGCCACCCAGCAAGAGGAAACCATCGCTTCCGAACAAGATGCATCCCTCAAGATGCTCATTTCCTGCTCCACCATATGCCCGCTGCCAGAGCAATGAACCTTCGGCATCCAAGCGTGCCGCCCAGCCGTCAAAGATTCCGCCGTGGAAGCCGGTCACCTGGCCGTCACTGGAGGTGGTGGCTCCTACAATCAAGCAGCCATTACCTGAAGTCAGTGTGAAGCCCCCTTCGTATTCCGCCCCGCTACCGCCCAGACAGCGTTGCCAAACCATGGTGCCGCTTTCATCGATCTTCATGACCCATAGGTCAGTTGCGCCGTGGTTCCCGCTGACGTCCCCATCATTCGACGAGGTGGTGCCTTGTAGTATGTAGCCGTTATCGCTTGTGACCGCGATGAAATGGCCAGCGTCCAGTCCTGTGCCACCGAGGCTTGTCTCCCATTGGATGCTGCCATCCGGGTCTAATTCAACCACCCACATGTCCGATTCACCATGATTGGAGGACACATCACCATCATCGGACCGGGTTTCACCCACCAGCACAAGATGGCCGTTGGCCAATTGCACCATTCCCGTGAACAAGTCTGAATTGGATCCACCATAGGTGCGTTGCCACAGGAGATCGCCGTTGTTGGCCAGCTTAATGAGCCAGGCATCCCTAATTCCCTGATTCGCGCTCACATCGCCATCTGAGGAGAAAGTGCTCCCGCAAATAAGGTAGCCGCCATCGTTCGCAATAAGAATGTCAACCGGATAATCGAAAGAGCTACCGCCGAGCGCCCGTTGCCAGTCCAGGTCGCCTTGTGGGTCCATTTTCACCACCCAGACATCATCCGCTCCGTGTTGGCCGGTTACTTGGCCGTTCGTGGAGTTCGTCGGGCTGGTGAAGACGCAGCCACCATCGGGTGTCGGGAGGACTGCGCGCCCTCCTTCAGCGCCACTGCCCCCCAAGCACTTCTGCCACTCGATATTCGGCGGCCCTTGGGCGAATGCGGCCATTGAGAGCTGGGCAAAGACGATGAAGGTGTAGCGAGCACGCATGGGAGTGGATGGATTAAGGCCCGTAGGGAAGGTAAGAGCATCCACGGCGAGGATGCGCCGCGATCTTGCAGGTGGTCGGCTTGGCTGCATAGCTGGCCATCGCTCAGGGAGTGATTGCTTGCTGGGCTGCTGAGGTGAGCCGAGTGCCAGGCCGGCTATCCTCGACGGTGCCCGGCTTGCGCGCCATGCCCCCGTTCAAGAAGGGGGCTATCACGATGAGGCCAACGCCGCCCACCCTCATCGCCCATCAGCCCCAAACCCCTACA
>CAZJTB010000005.1:18408-19379 GCA_964548485.1 uncultured Chryseobacterium sp.
CGAAAGACGGCGGAAGAGGAAGAGGGGACCGCCCCTCTTTTTTGTTCCAGGCCATTGAGGGACAGGCGAATATGATCACTGAAGCGCACGTGAGGCAATTGGTTGAACGGCATCTGGAAGGCACCACGCACTTCCTGGTGGCCGTGGAGCTGCGCCCCGGCAACAAGCTGGTGGTGGAGGTGGATGACGACCGCGCCATCACCCTCAACGAACTGGCCGCCCTCAACAAGGCCGTGCGCGACGACCTGGGCCCCGAGGCCGACGACTACGAGATGCAGTTCAGCAGCCCCGGCATGGGCCGCCCCTTCAAGGTGATGCGCCAGTACCAGAAGCACATCGGCCGCATCGTCGACATCACCCTCAACGACGGCCGCGCCCTGCACGGGCAGCTGGCCTCGCTCAACGGCAGCACCCTGGGCCTGCGCATCCAGCACCCGCCCAAGGTGAAGGGCCGACTACCGAAACTGGACGAGGAGGTCACCACCGTGCCCCTCGCCGACATCAAGAGCACCCAAGCAACCATCACGTTCAACTGATCACGGGCCATGGCCACCGTCAACCTCATCGAGTCCTTCGGAGAGTTCAAGGACCTCAAGAACATCGACCGCGTCACCATGATGGGCATCATGGAGGATGTCTTCCGCAGCGTGGTGCTGAAGCGCTTCGGCGAGGAAGCCAAGGTGGACATCATCATCAACCCCGACAAGGGCGACCTGGAGGTGTGGCTCAACCGCGTGATCGTGGAGGATGGCTTCAGCGAGGACGACAACCTCGACATCGAGCTGAGCGAGGCCCGCAAGATCGACCCCGACTTCGAGGTGGGCGAGGAGGTGAGCCAGGAGGTGAAGATCGAGGACTTCGGCCGCCGCAACATCCTCGCCCTGAAGCAGAACCTCCAGGGCCGCATCATGGAGCTGGAGAAGGACCACCTGTACAACAAGTACAAGGAGCGCGTCGGCGAGATCATCACC
>CAZJTB010000006.1:0-18650 GCA_964548485.1 uncultured Chryseobacterium sp.
CCTGGAGCCGCGGAAGATGCGCGGCGTGGAGAGCCAGGGCATGGTGCTCATGGCCGAGGACGCCAGCGGGAAGCTCGTGTTCGTGCAGCCGAAGGAGGTGGTGGGGCCGGGAGCGGAGGTGCGCTAGAGCATACCTTGCACGGGCATGGCCACGGAAAAAACAAAACTGGATGTCGTGAAGAAGGTGCTCGCCTTGAAGGACGAGGCCGCTTTGGCCAACATCCATGCATTCCTTGCTGCGGAACCTGCTGCGCCATGGGGCGGCCTGCCACGAGAAATCCAGGAATCGCTGGAGCTGAGCCTCACGCAACTCGATCGCGGCGAAGGCAAGTCGCACGCCCAAGTCATGGCCGCTTATAGCTCATGGTTGAAACCGTCCGTTGGTCGCCGGAAGCGGAAGCAAGGTTCCACGCGGTAGTGGCTTACCTCCGGGCGGAATGGTCGGAACGGGAGGCCATTCGCTTCGTGCAGCACACGGATAGGTCGGTCCGGCTGATGATGCTGTTCCCCGGCATGTCGCGCAAAGGCCGCAAGGGCACTCGCGAGGTGCTTGTGACGAAGCACAACCTGATGGCCTTCCGCTTGCGCGGCACCGAACTTCAGATCGTTGGGTTCTGGGATACGCGGCAGCACCCATCGAGGAGGCGGATATCGAAGATGTGAGCCGCGCGACCCAACTTTCGCCGGTGCGGCTCATCTCAGCGATAATGTTCCTGGTGCTTGCAGGCGCTGCGCAAGGCCAGCATCTCCTCATCAACGAGCTCTGCGCGAGCAATCACCGCTGCTACATTGATGCCGACGGCCGCACGCCCGACTGGATCGAGCTCTTCAACACCGGCACGAAGCCAATCGACCTGCCGGGCTGGCGCATCGCCATCAACGGCAAGCAGCACGTGATCGATGCGCCGTTACGCGTTCCGGCCAAGGGTCATCTGCTCTTGTTGTGCGATGGTAAACCTGAGCTCGGCCCGGCGCATCTCGGTTTCACCTTGGAGAAGCAAGGAAGCGCCGTTCTGTTGATCGCGCCCGATGGGCTCACCATCGCCGACCTATTCTCCTATCCAGCCCTGCGCGCCAACACCAGCATGGGCCGATGGCCTGATGGCCAGAAGGCCTGGAGCCTCTTCGCGCAGCCCTCGCCCGGCGCAGCGAACAAGGCGAGCAACATCGCGCATGGCTTCAGCAACGCGCCGCAGCTCATGCTCGATGCCCAAGGCCGGCTGATCGCAACGGCCGAAGGTGAATTGCGCTTCACCACCGATGGCAGCGATCCGCGCGGCACCGATGCGATCCTGTTCGTCGAGCCTATTACCATCGCGCCCGGCAGCTTCGTGCGCGCCATCACGTTGCAGCAGCAGCGCCTCGTCGGCGATGAAGCCGTGCTCCTTGTCCCGGCGAATGGCCACTCCGGCGACGGCTTCGCGCTCGCATTGGATCCGCAGGACCTCTGGTGCGACAGCACCGGCATCTACAACCCTGGTACTTCGCAGAACCACACGCGGCGCGGCATTGCCTGGGAGCGAAGCGCCATAGCGCGGATCGACAGCATGGCACTTCCTGTGGGTGTCCGGCTCTTCGGCAGCGGCTCGCGCAGCCTGGGCAAGCGCTCCTTCAAGCTGCACGCGCGCGACCGGTACAACAGCCCCTCCGCAGGCTTCGCGTTCGGCGACGGCACGCACGTGCATGAAGGCGTGCTCCGGGCTGATGCCTCCCCGCACGCTTTCCTGCGCAATGCAGTGATGGAGCAGCTGGTGCAGCGTTTCGCCCTGCATGTGCTGGTGCAGCCTTCCGTAGCGAAGCCGCTCTACCTCAACGGCGCGTACTGGGGCCTCTACCGCTGGATGCCCGCCAAGGATGCCGAATGGCTCGCGCAGCGCAGCGGCGCTGAAGCCCTCGAAGTGCTCGAAGGACCGGCCGCCACCGAGCGCAGCGGCAAGGACGACCACTTCCTCCGGTCGCGTGACCTGCTTGTGCACGGCGCTGAGCTGGACAGCATCGAGGCCATGATCGACTCGCGCAGCCTGATCGACCTCGCATGCATCGACCTCTGGACGGGCCGCGCCGACCATGAGCTGAACGTGCGCTGCTACCGGCCGCGCGAGCGCGATGGCCGCTGGCGATGGGTGCTCTTCGACCTGGACCTCTGGGCCCCGCCTAACGAGAACAGCGTGCAGCGCATGTCGCTGGCCGCGCTGCCCGAGACACCCTTCGTGCCGCAACTGCTCGCGCACCCCGAATTGCAGCGACGGCTGCTCGCGCGCATCACCGCGCTGCAAGCAACGGCATTCGCGCAGGTCCCCGCCATCGCCGACAGCCTCTACCGCGCGCATGCCGCCGAGCTCGCTGCCGACTACAAGCGCTGGGACCTGCAGCTCGATATGCCCACGCCGGAGGCATCGCTCGCCGAGCTGAAGGGCTTCGCGGCGCAACGGCCTGCGCATCTCTTCGCGCACCTGGCCAAAAGCACCGGTCGGCGCCTGCACGAAACGGTGATTGAAGCGCCACGCGCGGATCAGGGCGAACTGCTGATCGAGGGCCTGCCGCTCACACCCGGCAAGCACAACGTGCGCTGCTTTGCAGGCGTGCCTCTACGCATCGAGCTGCGCGTCGCAGCGGGGCATGAGTTCGTGAGTTGGAAAGGCTCGGATCTCGCCACGGCTTCCGGAACGATCGACCCGTGGAAGGAGAAGAGCCTTCGGCCGGTGATCAGGAGCGTGCTGCCTTGATCAGGCCACCACCCCCTTCAACAGCGACTCGAAGAGACTGCGCCCATCGGTATTCCCCAAGCGCTCATCACAGGCGCGCTCCGGGTGCGGCATCATGCCGAAGACATTGCGGCCCTTGTTGCATACACCGGCGATGTTGTCCTTGCTGCCGTTGGGGTTGGCCTCCTCCGTCACCTTGCCCTGCTCATCGCAATAACGGAAGAGGATACGGTCGCTCTCCTTCAGGGCCTTCAGCGTATCGGCATCGGCGTGGTAGCGGCCTTCGCCGTGCGCGATTGGAATCTTCAGCGCCTTGTCGGGCACCGCGTTGGTGAGCGCGGTATCGGCCGTACCGCGACGGATGTAGACGTTCTTCGAGATGAACTTCTGTCCGGAATTGTGCAGCAGCGCGCCGGGCAGCAGCCCCGCCTCACAGAGCACCTGGAAGCCATTGCACACACCGAGCACCAGCCCGCCCCTCTTGGCGTGCGCGGCCACCTCCTGCATGATGGGCGAGAAGCGCGCTATGGCGCCGCTGCGCAGGTAGTCGCCGTAGCTGAAGCCGCCGGGCAGCACCACCATGTCCACGCCCTTCAGGTCGTGCTCCTTATGCCAGAGGCGCTCCACGGGCTGCTGGAAGAGCGCCTCCAGCACGTGGATCATGTCCTCATCGCAATTGCTGCCGGGGAAGGTGACGACGCCGAATCTCATGCGGTGCGCGCTGAAGCGGATGGTGCGGCAGCGCGGGGCCGAAGGTAGAAGCGCGCTGGAGAGCTAAGCCCAGCGGACCCAAAGGGCGGTGGCGAGCAACAGGACCATGACGGACTCCGCAAGCCACATCCTGCGCGGCTGGACGAAGGCGTACCCCGCGATCACCGCCGCCGGGAGCGCCGCCAGCACCACTGGGAATGAGCCCTTGAGCAGCTGCAGCACGGCCATGACCACCACCAGGGAAAGGGCCAGGGCCATGAAGGCCGAGCGGAGGTTCTTCCCGCGAATGACCGACCGTGCGAAGCTGGAATTGAACGCTGCGAGCGCCACCAGGAGCACGATCGCCAGCATGGCAGCGAAGACCCTGTGCGCAGCTCCATCCCAGATCATGGCCGCATGGGGCTCGGGCGACATCACCGTGCGCAAGGGCAGCCAGGAATCGGCCCCCAGGAGACGTTGCGCGGCCCAGGCCAGGTAAAAGAGCAACGCGCACGCTACCAGCGGCAGCGCGTACTCCCGCCAAGCGAAAGGCCTGATCACGGAGACGGAGGCCCAGATGACGACGAGTACCACGGCGTATGGCAGATAGCACAGGGCGGCAAGGCCTGCGAGGAGGCCGGCATCGAACAGGGGCTGCAAGGCCGGGCCCGTATTGGCGATGCCCCAGGCCCGCCGCAGGGACCAAAGCACCAATGGAAGCCCCAGCAGCGCCGGATCGAAGAGGCCCGGCCCACCCAGACCCGCAAGCGCGACCGGGAAGAAGAAAGCCGCCAGGTGATTGCGTCTGTCAACCAGCTCCAAGTCGTTCAGGAGGGACGTGATCTGCATCTGGCTGATCATGAGAAGCAGCAACCCGGCCAACCCTGACAGCCACCGAGATCCGGCGATGGCCTGTTGCGCGAGCGCGGCGAGCGGCATGGCCGAGGCCCCTTGTTCCGGTGCGTTCCAGAATACCGGCAGGAAGAGGGCCGTTGCAAGCAGCGGTATGCTCAGCAACGCGGCGGGTTGATTGCTTCGGTATAGGGCGGCGAGCATGATGGCGCGCGGAGGGGTCAAACGTACCAATCGCCTGCCGCGGCCCATTGCCGGGGTTTTGCGGCGCTGCCTACATTCGCCGCGCAATCCCTCGATCCATGCAGGATATCGCCTTCGCCACCGGTCACTTCCTGGAGTGGACCTTCAAGATGCTCTCGAAATTGGGCTGGCTGCCGGTCATCGCCACGAGCATCACGCTCTTCCTCGGCTTCGTCTACTGGATGCTGCTGCAGGGCCGGTACAACCGCAAGGCCAAGGCCGAGGGCACCCTGGCCTAACGCGCTGCGGCTGACGCCCGCTGAGCGGGCTGCTTCTTCAGGTCGGCGCCGATATCGTCACGGTGGTACTTGCCTTCGAAGGCGATGCGCCCGGCGGCTCGATAGGCTGAGGCCGTGGCGCTCTCCAGGTCCTTGCCCATGCCGGTAACCACCATCACTCGGCCTCCGTGGGTAACCAGGCGCCCATTGCGCTGCGCCGTGCCGGCCTGGAACACATAGGCATCGGTAACGGCTTCCAGGCCGGCGATCTCCTTCCCTTTCTCATACTCGCCCGGATAGCCTTCGGCGGCCAGCACCACGCTCACCGCGGTGCGGTCATCCACATCGATGTGCCGTTCGCTCAGGGTGCCCGTGGCCACGCCCTCGAAGAGGTCGAGCAGATCGCTCTTCAGCCTGGGCAGTATAACCTCGGTCTCCGGATCGCCCAGGCGCACATTATACTCAATCACGTAAGGGTCGCCGTCCACATTCATCAGGCCCACGAAGAGGAAGCCCTGATACGGGATGCCATCCTTGCGCAGCCCGCGGATGGTGGGCGCGGCGATGCGGTCGTGCACCTTCTG
This sequence comes from uncultured Chryseobacterium sp., assembly GCA_964548485.1. Taxonomy (GTDB): domain Bacteria; phylum Bacteroidota; class Bacteroidia; order Flavobacteriales_F; family PHOS-HE28; genus PHOS-HE28. Next base: position 5,293 of record CAZJTB010000006.1, read on the forward strand.
CATGAAATCCTTGTCGGCGAAGGGCACGGGGGAGACGGCGCCCATGCCGCCCGTGTTGGGGCCGGTATCGCCATTGCCGATGCGCTTGTAATCCTTGGCCGCAGGCAGCATCTTGAAGGATTCGCCATCGGTAATGAGGAAGGCGCTGCATTCGATGCCCTTCAGATGCTGCTCGATGACCACGCGCTCACCGGCCTCGCCGAAGCGCCCAAGCTGGAGCATCTCACGCAATGTCTTGGCTGCCTCCTTCTTGTCGTTGGTGATGATGACGCCCTTGCCGGCCGCCAGTCCATCGGCCTTCACCACGTACGGCGCGCTTACACGGTCGAGGTGCTCCAGCGCCTCCTGCAGCTGGCCCCTGACGAAGGTGCGGTGCGCGGCCGTGGGGATGCCGTGGCGGAACATGAACTCCTTGGCGAAATCCTTGCTGCCCTCGAGCCGAGCACCCGCCTTGCGCGGACCGATGACGGTGATGCCTTGCAGCTTCGGGTCATCGGCGATTCGGTCATGCAGGCCATCGACCAAGGGCGCCTCCGGCCCCACCACCACGATTCGGATGCCCTTCTGGATGAGGAAGGCGCGCAAGGCCTTTTGATCGTTGATGTCCACATCGGCGCTTCGGCCGTGCCGAAGGGTGCCGGGATTCCCGGGAGCCACATAGAGCGCATCGAGCAATGAGCTCTGGGCAATCTTCCAAGCCAGGGCGTGCTCACGGCCGCCGCCGCCGATCAATAGGACATTCATGACACCTCGCGTTTCAGGCAAAGGAAATCCCGTCCGCTTGGGCCGCCGACCGTTTTTATCAACGCGCGCCGCGCAGCGCGCGGTGCGGTGCCAAGCGTGGCGCGGGCATGCCGGGCGTTGAAAACAAAACGCCCGGCCGTTCGCGGGCCGGGCGCTCAGGGGCCGTTCAGCCTCAGTGCTTGTGCGGCATGCGCTTGATGCTGCAGCCGATGTTGCGCGTCTGCGCGGGATCAACCGGGGTGCCTGAAGCCATGTTCGCGATGGCGTTGTAGGCCCAGCGCTCCTTCACCTGGGCCGCGCTCGCCACGTTGTCGTCGATGGCGCCCTTGTACACGAGCTTCATGCCCTTGTCGAAGAGGAACACGTGCGGCGTGGTGCGCGCGCCGAAGGCATCAGCCACCCGATGCCCTTCATCGAGGAGGTATGCCCCGAGGTAGCCCTTCTCCTTGTACCTGTTCTGCATGTCGGCGAATCCGTCGCCATCGCCGCGCTTCGCCTCGTTGCTGTTCACCAGCGCGATGGGCACACCGAACCGGTTGCCGGTAGCCATGAGCTCCGGATAGCGGCCCTCCCAGCCCTCGCTGCCCTCGCTGCCCACCACGAATGGGCAGGTGTTGCAGGAGAAGATGACCATGAGGCCGTTGCGGCCCATGAGCTCCTTCAGCGAGCGCATATCGCCGCTGACATCCTTCATCTTGATCTCCGCGCCAGGCATCGCATCGCCGAGCTTGAGGTCGGGAAGCGGGTCGTGCGCGGGAACCAGCAGCAGCGCGAGCAGGGGAAGTGCCTTGAGCATGGTGTTGCGATTGGTGTTGGGCGCACGAAGGTAAGGGACCAGGCGGCGGGCGCGACGAACCCCATGCGCCATCGCGCCGCTGGCGCATGATCCGCCTTATTGCACGGTGACGGACTGGTTGCGCAGCGATTGCTTCACGAAGTGAATCTGCTTCCCGCCAATCGATTCGCTCACGGATGAGTAGGAAACCACTTGCGCCAAGGCCGCGCCCGGAAGCAATCCGCTCAGCTCCGCTGACGAGAAGGTGCAGACGGATGCATTGCCGGGAATCGTGCGCGTGACCGTGCCGATGGCGAAGAGCACCGAATCGGCGTTGGCCACCGACGAGGCACTGAGCGTGTGCCCTGCCGCGCGCGACACCGTGGCTCCCGAGGTGATCTCGCCGGTGATGGGATAGGCCCCCATGATGGTCCGGGTGAATCCGGTGAATCCGCTGCCGCCGCCCACCGTCCACGTGACTTCATTGGTGGCGGTCAGATCGATGCCGGTGGGGTTGGACGGGGGTGGCGTGTACACGTAGGCATTGCCCGCCTGGAGCGGAACCGATTGGCCGTTGCAGCTCACCGGGCCCGCGTTCACCCGCGTGGCGAACTGGTCGTCGCTGAAAGCCCCGAACGCCAGGCCGATGAGAATATCCTGCGGCCCCAGGGGCGTGCTCACCACGGAATACGAGCGCGTCGCCACCAGCACGCCGTTGGCGCCGGTGAAGCTGGGCGTAGTGCTCGCGGTCCCATTGCCCGAGCCGCCCCCGTTGTTGTTCGATGAATCATCGCTCTCCTCCTTCTTGCATCCGGCGAGCAGCACTCCCGCGAGCAGCAGCAGCGTGAATCGATTGGCCATGGCGACGGTGGATTATGCCCCACGAAATTGCGGCATGCCGCACACCCGGAGCGCTTCGAGCGGCCTGAAGAAATCAACAGGCCCGGCCTCCTGGTCAGAGCGGGATGTTCCCGTGCTTCTTCCGGGGCAGCTTGTCCACCTTGTTGCGCAGCATGTCCAGGGCGGCCATCACCTTCAGGCGGGTTTGGCTCGGGCGGATCACCTCATCCACGTAGCCGCGCGCGGCCGCCTCATAGGGATTGGCGAAGAGCTCCTTGTACTGGGCCTCCTTCTCCTGCCATTTGGCGGCAGGGTCGGCGGCCTCGGCGATCTCGTTCTTGAAGATGATCTCAGCGGCGCCCTTCGCGCCCATCACCGCGATCTCGGCGCTGGGCCATGCGAAATTCATATCGCAGCCGATGTGCTTGCTGTTCATCACATCGTAGGCGCCGCCATAGGCCTTGCGCGTGATGATGGTGATGCGCGGCACGGTGGCCTCGCTGAACGCATAGAGCAGCTTGGCGCCGTGGCTGATGATGCCGCGCCATTCCTGGTCGGTGCCGGGCAGGAACCCGGGCACATCCACGAAGGTGATGAGCGGGATGTTGAAGGCGTCGCAGAAGCGGACGAAGCGCGCGGCCTTTGTGCTCGCATCGATGTCGAGCACCCCGGCCAGCACGGCGGGCTGGTTGGCCACGCAGCCCACGGTGCGGCCAGCCACGCGCGCGAAGCCGATGACCATGTTGCGGGCGTACTCGGCATGCACCTCCATGCTGCTGTCGGGGTCGATCACCGCGTTCATCACCTGCCTGATATCGTAGGGCTGGTTGGGATTCTCGGGGATGATCGTATCGAGCTCGGGCCGCAGCTCATCGCCGGGTGCGTACGCCAGGGCGGGCGGCTCTTCCTCGCAATTGCTGGGGATGTAGCCCACCAGCTGACGCAGCTGGCGGATGGCGTCGATCTCGTTGGGCGCTGTGAAGTGCGCCACGCCGCTCTTGCTGGCATGGGTGCCGGCGCCGCCAAGGTCCTCGCTGCTCACCTCCTCGTGGGTCACGGTCTTCACCACGTTGGGACCGGTGACGAACATGTAGCTGGTGCCTTCGGCCATCAGCACGAAATCGGTGAGGGCCGGGCTGTACACCGCGCCGCCCGCGCAGGGGCCGAGGATGGCGCTGATCTGCGGGATGACGCCGCTGGCTCGGACGTTCCGGAAGAAGATGTCGGCATAGCCGCCAAGGCTCACCACACCCTCCTGGATGCGCGCGCCACCGCTGTCGTTGAGGCCGATGACCGGCGCGCCGTTCTGCATGGCCAGGTCCATGATGCGGCAGATCTTCTGGGCGTGGGCCTCGGCGAGCGAGCCGCCCAGCACGGTGAAGTCCTGAGAGAACACGTACACCAGGCGGCCCCCGATGGTGCCATAGCCGGTGACCACGCCGTCGCCAAGGAATCTCTGCTTGTCGAGTCCGAAGCTGCTGCTGCGGTGGGTGACCAGCTGGCCGACCTCCTGGAAGCTGCCCTCGTCGAGCAGCAGGCCGATGCGCTCGCGCGCGGCGAGCTTGCCCTTCTTGTGCTGCGCGGCGATGCGCTCGGGCCCGCCGCCCTCCAGCGCCTTGGCTGTGAGCGCATCCAGCTTATCGAACTGCTCCTTCATGCCGGTTGGCGCGCGCTGGTGCGCGCGCTGCGGCGAATGTAGCCGGGAGGCGGGCCTTGCCACGCAGGGCCTCCGCCTGCCTAATTTGCCCGCATGAAGCGGCGGTTCGCGGACCTCCCGGTGCGCACCAAGTTCATGGTCACGCTGGCCATCCCCGTGGCGGGCATGGTGCTGCTGCTGAGCAAGCAGATCGATGGCAGCCTCAAGCGCCTCGATGTGATGGAGTACATGAACGACCGCAGCCGGGTGATCGCCCTGCATGCCAGCGCCGTGCACGAGATGCAGCGGGAGAGCGCGCTCTCGGTGGGCTATCTCTCCGGGCTGAACGTGCTGCCCATGAAGCTTGATGCGCAGCGCGCCCGCACCGATGGCGCGCTGGCCCTGCTCAACCAGGCCGAGGCCGGCCAGTCCGGCCCGCGGCGCTTCACCAGCTCCTTCGATGGGCTCAACATCCTGCGCCAGCGCGTCCGCGACCGGCGGATCAGCGCGGCGGCGGTGTGCCGCGCGTACCGGTCCATGACCGAGGTCCTCCTCGACGCCCTGGGCCGATCGGGCCGCTTCGCCCTGGACCCGGAATCGAAGGACCGCCTCTATGCGCACCAGCGGCTCATGCAAGCCAAGCAATCGTTGAGCGTGCTCCGCGACAAGCTCACCCTGGGCTACAGCGTGCGCCCGCTCGATGCGGAGGAGGTGGCCGATCTGGGCGACCAGGTATCCGGCTACGAGACCAACATGCTCCTCTTCGAGCGCGATGCGCCGCCCGAGGTGCTGGCCACCTACAACGCCCTCTTCCAGGGCGAGGACGTCAACTTCATGCGCTCGCTCATCGGCTCTGTGAAGCACCGCCGCTCGCCCGACCTGGAAATCGCCCCGCGTGATTGGTGGGACCTCTCCTTCGAGGCCCTGGAGAAGCTCCGCGCCGTGGAGCAGCGCTCGCTGGACCTGATCGCGCAGAACACCCTGGCCAACCGGCGCGATGCCGAATTCAAGCTGCTCATGGTGGTGGCGGCGCTCATCGGCGTGGTGGGAGCGGTCACCGTGCTGGCCTTCCTCATCACACGTGGCGTGCGCGGCACGGTGACCGAGGTGGTGCGCGCCTCGAGCCTGATGGCCGTGGGCGACCTGAGCGCGAAGGTGCGCGTGACCGGTGCCGATGAGATCGGCAGCATGGCCACGGCCTTCAATGGCATGGTCGACAACCTGCGCTCGCTGGCCGGCAGCGCCGAATCCATCGGCCGCGGCGATTACGAGGCTCCGGTGAATGTGCGCGGCCCGCAGGACCAGCTCGGCCTGGCCCTGGCCCGGATGAAGGAGAACCTGAAGGCCGCGCGCCTCCGCGACGATGAGCAGGCCCGCGCCCTGAAGGCCGAGAAGGAGAAGCTCGAGCAGGCCAATGAGCGCATCAGCATGCTCATCAAGGAGATGCACCACCGGGTGAAGAACAACCTGCAGGTGATCGCCAGCCTGCTGCGGCTCCAGGCCGCCTCCTTCACCGACGAGCGCCTGCAAGCCGCCTTCGACCAGAGCCAGAGCCGCGTGACCAGCATGGCCCTCATCCACGAGAAGCTCTACAAGGGCGATGAGCTCGCGCAGGTTGATGTGGGCCAGTACATCGATGAGCTCTTCGCCGAGCTGGTGCGCATGAACGATGTGGAGGACCGTATCCGCTGCGGCACCGACATCGATGCGGGGCTGGCCCTTGGGCTCAACACCATGGTGCCGCTGGGCCTGCTGCTCAACGAGCTCATCACCAACTCCTTCAAGCACGCGTTCCATGGCCGGGCGCATGGCTCGGTCATGCTCAGCATCCATCGCGCCGTGGGCGATGCCTTCGACCTGCTCTACGTTGACGATGGCACCGGCATCCCGCTGGATAAGCTGCAGCCCGACGGCTCATCGCTGGGCACCACGCTCATCGAGAGCCTGGTGGAGCAGCTCAACGGCCACATGACGGTGGAGGGAGGCAGCGCTGGCACCCGGTACCAGATCCGGTTCAAGGGGCGCTGAGGCAGGCCCGTGCCCGGCCATGCCATGCAGCACGGCAGCTATTCCTTCTCCAGCTCCGCCTCCACCTCCTCTGTGAGGTCCATGTTGTGGTACACCGCGTTCACATCGTCGTCCTCATTCAGCAGGTCGACGAGCTTGAGCACAGCGCGCGCGGTGGTGATATCGGCCGGGCTGGTCACCAGCGGGAAGCGCTTCAGCTCGGCGCTCTTCGCCTCCACGCCCAGCGCCTCGAGCTTCTGCTGCATGGTGCCGAAGGAGGCGAAAGGCGCGTAGATGATGAAGCCCTCCTCGTCGCGCACCACGTCGTCGGCGCCGCCATCGATCACCTCCATCTCGAATTCATCGGCATCGCGGCCCTTCAGCGCGGCCGCATCGATGACGAACTCGGCCTTGCGCTCGAAGATGTGCGCCAGGGACCCGCTCGTGCCCAGGTTGGCGCCGCACTTGCTGAAGTAGCTGCGCACGTTGGCCACGGTGCGCGTGGTGTTGTTGGTGGCCGCCTCCACGAATACGGCGACCCCGCCGGGCGCATAGCCCTCGTAGGTCACCTCGCTGAAATCGGCCTCCTCGCCGCCGGCCGCGCGCTTGATGGCGCGGTCGATGTTGTCCTTGGGCATGTTCATGCCCCGGGCATTCTGGATGGCGACCTTCAGGCGGCTGTTGGCCTCGGGATTGGGGCCGGCGGCCTTCACGGCCATGCTGATCTCCTTGCCGATGCGCGTGAAGAGCTTGCTGAGCTTGGCGTTGCGCGCGAAGATCTTGTGCTTGCGCTTCTCGAAGATGCGGCCCATGGCGGTGCGGTTTGCTTGCGGAGCGCGAATGTAGGGCGCGCCATGCAAGGGCCGCGAGGCGCAGCCTCCGGGCGGAGGGCGGCTCGCGGCCCAGGGTCCAACCCCTCGTAGCGCTGGCCTTCGCCGCTTGCGCGGCAGCCGTTGCTAGTTGAACCCGACGAGGGTGAGGCCCACGGTGATGGGCGTGAGCTCGGGGCCCTTGCCATCGCGGAACAGGGGCGTGAGCGAATACTCGGCGAAGAGGTTGAGCCCGCCGTAGCCGATGCGCACCGATGCGGCGGCCCGGTATGGGAGCAGCAGGTAGTCGCCCTTGGAGCGCGATTTCCGGAGCTCGCCATCCTCGCTCCACTTCTGCTTGTACATGGTGTCGAAGTACCAGCTGCCCACCATGCCCATGGCGATGTGGAAGTTGTTCTTGCGCGAGTGCTTGAAGCGCTTGGCCAAGGCGCCCGTGGTGTCGGCGCGCATGGCCAGCACATCGGCCTCGGTGGGCATGGGCGCCCGCTTGGTGTTGAACTCGAGCATGAGCGGCACGCGGAAGCCCATCTGGCGCAGCTTGTTCTTGCGCAGGTCGGGGTCATCCAGCACGGAGCCGTACACCGAGTCGGCATTGTATGCGAGCATCACGTTGTTCTTCAAGCGGTAATTGACGAACTCCCAGCCCAGTCCGGTGAGCAGGCCCACGTGGTGCGTGCCGAACTCGATCTTCTGCTCCATGAAGTTGATGCTCACGAACCGCGACTTCCCATGGTCCACCTGCATGAAGTCGGCGCCTTCGCCCAGATCGGTGCTTCCGTCGGCGTCCAGCAGGGTGTTCACGCCAACGTCCACGCCGCTCCAATAGGTGAACATGTTGCGCCGCTCGGTCCGGCGCTCCTTGATGATGGAGGCGATGCTGTCGGAGACGCTCGCCCAATTGCGCGGCTCGGTCTGCACCGTGATCACCTTGCGCTTGGTCTCGATGGTGAACTGGTTGCTCGACTTCCGTGTGGTGTCCGTGCTCTCCATCTTGGCGTAGGCGCCTTCGCTGGAGCTCACCCCCACGGAGAGCATGGTGCGCGGCTCCGGGGCCGCTGTGGTGTCTGTCTGGGCCAGCAGGGCGGCGGGGAATGCCAGTGCGGCGATCAGGAGGCTGCGGGTTCTCATGGTGTTGCCTGTTGCGGGTATGACGGCCTTGCACCCGGCGAGTTACAGGGGCCGCAAGAAATGCCGAGCGCCCCGCAAGCGCAGGGCGTCTCAGCATGTGGCCGTATCCGGCGGTATCAGCTCTTCTCGGGATGGAAGTCGATCACCATATGGGTGGTCTTCCAGATGCCTTCGGGATTGGCGCCCACATCGATGCGGGCCAGCTTGCGCAGCACATAGGCACGCAGCCGCTCGTTGCTGCTGGTGCAGCTGAGCACCTGCACCCTGCCCTCTTTGTCGATGTTGAAGCTCACGAGCACCTTTCCGGTCATATCCCCCTTCTCCAGGAGCGGAAAGGACAGGTGGCGGTTGAGGGCGCGGTCGAGCGTGCGCTCCAGCGTAGCGCGATCGCGCGATTCGGGCACCCGGATGGGCTCGGCGGCGCGGGCATAGCCGAAGGTGAGCACCGTGGCGATCGCCACCAGCAGGCGGGAGATTCGGTTCTTCATGGCGTTGGCGTTGATTGGTTTGTGCGCATGGGACGGGCCCGGAGCGCGATCAGTTACCAAGGAACGCCCGCTTCGTGATGAGCGGCGCGCAGGCGGTGACGAACGGAGGGATCAGCGACTGGCGGTGATGGCCAGGTTGCGGCCCAGGCGCAGGGCGAACCCGTTGCCGCGGCCCTGCGCATCGCGCTTAACGGCCAATCCGGCGCGCTCGCCGCCCACAGCGCGCAGGCCGCGATCGATGGCCGCAACGGCATCGTCGGCATCCAAGGGGCGCTGCTCCTCGGCGGGCCGCTCCAGCACGCGCTCGCGCAGGACACCCGCCAGCGCCTGGCCCAGGCTTCTATCGCCAGCGCCAGAAACCGTTGCTGCTGGCGCGGAGGCGCGTGCGACGGACTCGGATGGTGCGGGCACCACCGGAAGCTCGCTCCCAGCGCTGGGCGTTGCGGGCTGCTGCTCTTGCGCCATCATGGGCTCCTCCGGTGGCGCTTGCGGAAGCACCGCATCGTTGCTCCTGGGCGGATCGATTGGCCTTGAGGGCTCCGCTTGGGACTCGCGTACCCTTGGTGCTCGTGGTGAGCCAACCGCCGGCGAATCGCTCTCCTGCGGTTCAGCAAGGGCTTGCTGCGCTGCGCCAGGACCAGGCTCTCGCTCAACCGTGGTGCCTTCGATGGCGCTGGGTGTCGATTGGCGGTCCGCCACGGGATTCGGACCGGGCCGGTTCATCCACCAAGCCGCGGCGAGCAGCAGCGCCACCGATGCGGCCGCAGCCCAGCGCATGGCGCCCATCGCCGGGAAGAGCGGCACCACCCGTCCGCCACGCTTCAGCGCAGCCTTGTCCGCATAGGCCACCGATGCAGCGCCCATGCGCGTGGCCTGCATCAGCCTCCATTCGCGCTGCGCCGCTGGGTTCACCGACAGGTAAAGGGACAAGGCTTCCTCCTGCCCCGCGCTGAGGTCGCCCTCCAGACGCGCCACCAGGTGGTCGTTCAAGGAACGCGCATCAACCACCCCAACGGGCGGCAGCTCGCGGAGCAAGCCCGCCCGCTCCGTGTAGGGGACCGGTTCGCGCTTCACCTGCGCCAGTTCGTAGAGCCGCGCCTCGCGCGCATGCTCCGGATGCGCTTGGAGGAAAACCGTCAACGCCCGCTCCTGCTCAGCGCTCAGATCGCCCTCGATGCGGGCCACAAGATGATCGTGCAGCGTATCGCCGCGCACCGCGCCCACCGGCGGCAGCACGCGCCTGAGGCGCTCTTTCTCATTCGCCGAGAGGCGCATCAGCTCCTCCCCAATGGCGGGAAGCGGCTCGTCGTCGGGCCGCAGCTCAGGATGCGCGAGCAGGAAGGCCTCGAGCACGCGCTCCTCGTCCGCCGTGAGGCGTCCTTCGAGCCGATCGAGCAGCCAGGCCTCGTAGTTGCTATGGTCGATGCGCGCCATCAGATCACCAGGTCCAGTTGGCCGATATGGGCCTTCAGCGCGGTGCGGCCGCGGTAGATGTACACTTTCACCTGCGGCGGGTTGAGCCCGGTGAGCTCGGCGATCTCCTCGTAGGTGTAGCCTTCCAGGTCGCGCAGCAGCACCACGCTGCGCTGCACGGCAGGCAGGGTGGCCAGCGCCGCATCGAGCACCTCCTTCAGATCGGGCTGCGTCTGGCTCGTGTGCCGCAGCTCCTCGTGGTGCTCCTCCATTCTGCGCACCCGTCCGCCCTTCCGCGTCTCGTCCACGATGGCGTGGTGCGCCGTGGTGAACAGGTAGCTCTTGGCCTTCGCCCCATCCACCTGGTCCAGCTTCGCCCAGAGCCGCGCGAAGCTCTCCTGCACCACATCCTTGGCCAGGTCCTCATCGCGCAGATGCTTGAGCGCGAAGCGATAGATGCCATCGGCATGCGCGTCCACGGCGGCGTTGTATTCAGCAGGGGTCATCGGCGAGGGACCGGTGATTGAGGGTGTGACGGTGCCGCGTCCGTGAAGTTACAGGCCTTCCGGCCGGGTGTTGAAAGAACCGTTCATGGGTTGCGGCGGGCGGGGCGGTCAGATGCGCCGGCGCGGCTGACTTTTGCCCGCATGGCCGCTCGCTTGGAAGGAGGACAACGCGTGCGCGGGAACCCGGTCCCGCCCGCCGATGCCCCGCTCGTGAGCATCGTGACCGTGGTGTACAACGGGGCCGCCACCCTGGAGCGCACCATCCAGAGCGTGCTGGCGCAAACGCACCCGGCAATCGAGTACATCATCGTGGACGGCGGAAGCACCGATGGCACCCTCGACATCATACGCCGCTACGAGGACCGCATCGACTATTGGATGAGCGAGCGCGACAAGGGCATCTACGATGGCATGAACAAGGGCGTGGCCCTCTGCACCGGCGAATGGGTGGGCTTGATCAACGCCGACGACTGGTACGACCCGCACAGCGTGGCGCGCGCCATGGCGGCCGCCAAGGATCGGGAGGGCATCAACATCGTGCACGGCGACATCTGGCTGGAGTATCCCAACGGCCACAGCAAGGTGAAGAAGGCGCGGCTCAGCGGATTCCTGCTCAAGTACTGGGAGATGGTGCTCAACCACCCCTCGTTCTTCGTGCGGCGCTCATACTATGCCTCGCATCCGTTCGACATCGCCATCAAGGTGAGCGGCGACCACAAGTGGACGGTTGACGCATGGATGGAGGCGCCCGGGCAGTTCCTCTATGTGCCCGAGCCGCTCGCGCACTTCACCGCGGGCGGCGCCAGCATGCGCGTGGGGGTTGGCCGCATGCTGCGCGAAGGCCGCCTCGTGAGCCGCGCCATCGGGCTGGGCCCATTCGGCGTGGCCCTGAGCCAGGCGGTGCGGCTGGCGCTGTACCTGCCGCAGACGCTCAAGCTGCTCTTCAACCAGCACGTATCACCTTTGACCGGCAAGCGCGTATGATGGCCAGCGTGTGGAACATCTTCCAGGATTGGGGAGCCGGCAAGGGCAATCCCAAGAGCCGGCTGGTGATGCTGCTCTTCCGCACCGCTCACCTGCTGCGGCAGAGCCCTGTCACCTTCGTGCTCTTCATCTGGTACTTCATCGCCTACCGCATCACGGTGGAATGGGTGCTCGGCATCGAGCTTCCCTGGAAGACGCGCATCGGCCCGGGGTTCCGCATCGAGCATGGGCAGGCACTGGTGGTGAACGACGGCACCGTGTTCGGCGCTCATTGCACGGTGCGCAACAGCTGCACCATCGGCAACCGGCAGCTCAAGGACGGGAGCATCAGCAAGGCGCCCCGTTTCGGCGACCGCGTGAACATCGGGGCCAATGCCATCGTCATCGGGCCCATCACCATCGGCGATGACGTGGCCATCGGGGCCGGCGCAGTGGTGCTGAAGGATGTGCCCTCGAACAGCGCGGCCGTGGGCAATCCGGCGCGCATCATTCCGCGCGGCTGAGCCCCCCTCACGGCAACCAGCCCCGCGCCCGCATCAGCCCATAGCAGCCGCTGGCCAGCAGCAGCGCGCCAATACCGCGGAAGAGCACGCGCAGTCCCTTCGGCGAGAGCTTCTCCTGGGCCTTCACGCCCAGGCGCACCAAGATCATGAGCAGGATGATCGCCCCCGCAAAGGCCCCTAGCATGAAGGCAAGCAGGTCGCTCAGGGAGTCGCTCGTCATGCCGAAGGACACGAGCATGAGCTTCACCCCGCACCAGAAGAGCAGCAATTGCGGGTTGGCCATGCCCAGCAGCACGCCCCGCCGCATGTCGCCGGTGAGCTTATCCTCTCCTGGTGCTGCGGGCTTCGGATGGTAGATGAAGACGAAGTAGATGCCCAGGAGCAGCAGGATGGACGCCACCACGTAGGTGATGCCCGTAGAGCCGATGCCCAGCACCTCCACCAGCCAGCCCGCGCCCAGGAAGGCCACGCCCGCGTAGATGAATTCCGGGATGGAGCCCCCAACGGCCATGCGGCGCCCGGCATGGCGCCCCCACTTCACCGTATGCGCCAGAACGGCCGTGTTGACCACGCCAGCCTGCAACGAGCCGATGAAGCTGGCCAGCGCGGCGGTGAGGAAGAAGAGCAGCGTGTCCACCTTTGCGCAAAGTAGCCGCTTCCGCGCAATGGCCCTCCTCCGCTTCCACTGGGACTTCTTCGGCCCCGACGCCAAGACCACTGCCGAGCACTTCCTGCATCACGTGGATGAGTTCTGCGCGCGCCAGGGCATCAGCGGCCACCGGCATTGGACCACGCCCCTTCCGGTGCGCGTTACGGCCACGTTGGAATGCGACGAGGCGCACCTGCAGCTGATCCGCGATGCGCTGAAGCCCAAGCGGGGCGAGCGTGTGCTGGAATGATCAGCGCAGGAAGCGCGCAGTCTCCATCACATCACCGGTCCGCAGCCTCACGAGGTAGGCCCCGGGCGCCAGGTCGCGCACATCGGCGCGCATGCGCTGCGCGCCGGCCGGCATGCGGGCATGAAGCAGGTTGCGCACCAACCGGCCGTTGGTGTCCAGCAGGTCCACGTCGGCCATGGCCGTGCTGGCGAGGTCGATCGTGATGAACAGCTCGCCGCCGGCGCCCGACAGTTGCAGCGCGGAGCGCGGACCCGAGGTCGTTACAACGCCTGTGGTGTTGTCGCTCACCAGCAGTACCCGGAACACGCGCGTGGTGGCGTCGCTCTGCGTGCCATCGTTGATGAAGAAGATGTTGCGTGCCGTGCTCTGGATGCCGCCCACGATATGGCCCGCCACCACCGTGTCGCCGGTCAGGGCGTCGAGGGCGATGATGTTGTCGCCGATCATGGGCATCTCGGGTTGGGGAATGAACTCGGCCCCGGAGCCGAGCAGCGCCGGCATCTCCCCGATGGCCATCTCCTCCATCGCGCCATCGGCGAAGCGCTCAACTCGGCTGATGGTGTTCACGAAGGGCACGTTGGTGTCGTCGACGAGCTGGCCATTGG
>CAZJTB010000007.1:0-17984 GCA_964548485.1 uncultured Chryseobacterium sp.
CGTCGATCACCTGCGCGCCGTTCTCCACCTGCTGGCGGGCCACGCTCACGGCCTCGTCGTACTGGCCGTTCTTGATCAGCTTGCGGAAGGCCGCGCTGCCCGTGACGTTCGTGCGCTCGCCGACGTTGACGAAGTTGGAACCCGGGAAGATGCGGAGGGGTTCGAGGCCGGAGTACTGAGGGATCATGTCGATCAGATGATCAGAGGATCAGAAAATGGGAATGCGGGGAACCGCAGAGGCGCGGAGGGCGCGGAGAAATGCAGATGTCATTGCGCCTTCAGTTCGACGAACTTGGTGACCTCCATCCTCAAGTAGCTTCCGTCCAAGCTCTCAGTGTAAGCCGTGTCGGTCCGCACCACATTGGACGTATCAAAGACCATCGGCAATACCCTATGAACACTTGTCGAATCTGTGAACTCGTATTCCGTGTATGTGAAGGTTGTATCCGATGTTCGGACGAGCGATCCACGAGGTTTCGAGTTAACCAGCTTGTACTCATACCCGCCGAAGTTTCTTCCGTATGGCATGAGTCGATAGGTCTCTTCTGCACAATCACAACGTTTCACCCAAACGAAGTCTGCACTGAACCAGTCGAAGCCGGTTGTGCCGCTCACATATGTGCATCGCCAAACAACTTCAGGAGACTCGAAAAGCAGTGTGCTGTCAAGTACGAGCGGTCGATAGACCACCTTGGGGAGTGGTTTTAGTGGCTGGGCCTCGGGCATCACCGTTTGGGCCGATGCCAACATCGCCAGGCCGATGGCAAGGACAACAACCGCTTTTCGCGTGAGCGATTGCAGCGGAAAGCCCGCAAGCGAGGAGGAACGACGAGTGCGGACTTGCAGCGGAAAGCGCGACCCCGAGGCTTTGCGAGGGGGCACGCCCAAACCAACACCAATATGCCTGCCTTCGATGTTATGCTGTCCGCTCATCCAGTTCAAGATTGCCGATTGCTAATTCCTAATTGCTGATCGCCGAGCGTCGTGGCAATCAGCAATTAGGAATCAGGAATTGAGTTCAATCGGGTTTAACACACGAGGTTGATGTTTCTTCGCCTCAGCCGCCAGTGCCGCAATATGCTCCGGCGTCGTCCCGCAGCACCCGCCCACCACGTTCACCCAGCCGTTGGCCATGAACTCGCCCACGAGGCGCGCGGTGACGTCGGGGGTTTCGCGGTACTCGCCCATCTGGTCGGGCAGACCGGCGTTCGGGTAGATGCTCACGCGGCAGGGGCTCTGCTCGGCGATCACCTCCAGGTAGGGCCGCATCTGGGCCGCGCCGAGCGCGCAGTTGAGGCCCATGCTGAAGAGCGGCACATGCTGCATGCTGATGAGGAAGGCCTCGATGGTCTGGCCGCTGAGCGTGCGTCCGCTGGCATCGGTGATGGTGACGCTGCACATGAGCGGCACGCGCTTGCCTCGCGCCTCGAACACCTCCTCGATGGCGTAGAAGGCGGCCTTGGCGTTGAGCGTGTCGAAGATCGTCTCCACCAGCAGCAGGTCCACGCCGCCGTCGAGCAGCGCCTCCACCTGTTCCTTGTAGGCCGCCACGAGCTGATCGAAGGTGACGGCGCGGTAGCCGGGGTCGTTCACATCGGGGCTGAGCGAGGCGGTCTTGTTCATGGGACCGATGGCACCGGCCACGAAGCGCGGCTTGCTGGGGTCCTTCTTCGTAAAGGCATCACAGGCCTCGCGGGCCAGGCGCGCCGAGGCGAGGTTCATTTCGCGCACCAGGTGACCGCACTCATGCTCGGCCTGCGCGATGCTCGTGGCGCTGAAGGTGTTCGTCTCCACGATGTCGGCGCCGGCCTCGAGGTATTGCTCGTGGATGCGCTTGATCGCCTCAGGGCGCGAGAGCGAGAGCAGCTCGTTGTTGCCCTTCAGCAGGATCCTGTGGTCCTCCATGCCCTTGGGATGGAAGTCCTCCTCCTTCAGCCCGAGGCGCTGGATCATGGTGCCCATGGCGCCGTCGAGGATGAGGATGCGCTCCTGGGCGATGCGTTCTATGTCGGTCATTGCGTGCTCGATGGTGCGTGCGTTCCGGTCGCTTACGCCAAATGCAGGTGAATGGGAGTTGGTGAATGGTGAATGGGACTGAGCGCTTCGGCGATGGGGTCTCCCCATTCACCAACGACCATTCGCCATTCACCATACCCAAAAAGAAAGCCCCACCCGATGGACCGGATGAGGCATCATTGTTCCTTGCGGGACATTGCTTCCTGATCGCGGCTCATCTCTCCCCGACAAGTCGGGGCTGGATTTAGCACCTACCCGATGGTTGCCCACCGGACGGTTGCCAAGGCTTCACAGGGCCAGTCCCTCTGCCTTTCTGGATAAGCGATGGAAAGAACGCGGGGCGAATATAGTTGCGCAAGCAAGGGGGCGAGCTCGCCGCAGGTGCCCAAGCCAGTTTGAACGCGGCTCCGGCGCGGCTGCCTTCATCGGCATTCCAAGGGCATCCGTCATCGTTGTGCAAGGGCACGTCCCGTCGGCCCCGGAGCGAACCGTTGCTCCCCTAAGTTTGTCAGGAACCCGCTCGTTGACCAGAACCATGATGAAGTCCTTGACCCTTGGGCTGCTCGCCCTGCTCTCGCTTGGCACCGCCACGGCCCAATTAAACGAGACCGAATACATACCCGGCAACATCCTGGTGATGCTGCAGGCTGGCGCTGACCCGGCCCGTATCGCTGCGGACCTTGCCTTCGTGGAGGGAACGGCCACGGGCATCCGGGTTGATCACGAGGTGAGCCCCGAGATGCGGGCTTGGCTGCTGCGCTTCGACACCGAAGCCATCACGCAATGGGGCATGCTGCGGCGCGTGCTGGCCCATCCGGCCGTGATGCTGGCGCAGAATGACCATGTGGTGAAGGAGCGCATCGTCCCCAACGACCCGCAGTACGGGCAGGTGTGGCACCATCAGAACATCGACAGCGAAGCGGCCTGGGACATCAGCACCGGCGGCCTCACCGCCACGGGCGACACCATCGTGGTGTGCATCATCGAGAACGCCGACCTGTCGCACCCGGACCTTGCGGCCAATGCGTGGATCAATTCCGGCGAGATCCCCGGAAATGGCATCGACGATGATGGCAATGGCTACATCGACGACCGCCGTGGCTGGAACACGCCGCAGAACAACGATAACGTGTACAGCGGCAGCCATGGCACCCAATGCGCGGGCATGGTGGGCGCCGTGGGCAACAACAGCCTGGGCGTGGTGGGCGCCAACTGGAACGTGAAGATGATGCCCGTGAACTACGGTGGCACCAGCGAGAGCGCGGTGGTGGCGGCCTACACTTACCCCTTGCGCATGCGCAGGCTGTACAACAGCAGCGGCGGCACGCGTGGCGCCTTCGTGGTGGCCACGAGCGCCAGCTGGGGCATCGATGGAGGCCAGCCGGCCAATTCGCCCCTGTGGTGCGCCATGTTCGACACGCTGGGCACGGCAGGCATCCTCAACTGCGGCGCCACGGCCAACAACGCGGTGAACGTGGATGTGGTGGGCGACCTTCCCACGGCCTGCCCGAGCGATTTCATGATCAGCGTGACGGCCACCAACAACAACGACCAGCGCACCTTCAGCGCATGGGGCGCCACTACCATCGATGTGGGCGCGCCTGGAGAGAACGTGCGCACCACCAGCATCGGAGGCGGCTATGGCAACACCAGCGGAACCAGCTTCGCCTGCCCGCTCACGGCAGGCGTCATCGGGCTGCTCTACAGCGCGCCATGCGTGAGCCTCATGGCCCTGGTGAACGCCGATCCGGTGCAGGGCGCGCTGTACGTGCGGCAGAAGCTGTTCGCCGGCGTGGAGCAGGTGGGCAACCTGCCGGATAATACCGTCACCGGCGGCCGCATCAGCAGCGGCAACAGCATGCTGCTCATCATGAACGAGTGCAGCGCCTGTCCGCCTCCCTTCTCAGGCAGCGCGTCCCGCAATGGGAATGATGCCACCTTCAGCTGGAACGCCACTACCGATGGGCCATTCAATGCCCGCTACCGCGCGGTGGGCGCCGCCTCCTGGATCGATCTGCCCGGAATCGACGGCACGAGCGTCACGGTGCTCGGCATCGACCCCTGCGTGGCCTATGAGTTCCAGGTGGAGATGAGCTGCGGTGAGGAGACCAGCGGTTTCTCCAACAGCACCCTGCTGAATCCGCCCGCCGAAGGCGCTCCGACCATCACAGCCAGCGGCCATCCGGAATTCTGCGCGGGCACGCCCTTCACGCTCACCAGCAGCGCCGCCTCGGCGATCACCTGGAGCACCGGGGCGCAAACCCCCAGCATCAGCCCCGTGCAGAGCGGCACCTTTACCGTCACCTTCAGCGGGCAATGCGGCACCTATACCTCGGCACCGGTCACCGTAACGGTGATTGACGCGCCGGCGGCTCCCGTGGCCAACGACGTGAACCTGCCGGGACCCGGCACCGCCACCCTCACGGCCTCGGGCAGCAACATCACCTGGTACGATGCGCCTGTTGGCGGAAGCATCGTGGGCACCGGAAGCCCCTGGGAGACCCCGTTCGTGAACGGCACCACAAGCTTCTGGTGCACCAGCGCGAACACCAACGGCGTGGTTCCCGCATTCGGCGCGAAGCCCGCCAATACCACCAGCGGACAATATCACACGAACAGCACCAACTACCAGCTGTTCACGGCCAATCAGCTCTTCGTGATCCGCTCCGTGAAGGTGTACGCGAACAGCGCGGGCAACCGCACCGTCGCCCTGGTTGATAACGCGGGCAACACGCTGCAGCAGGGCGTGTTCAACATGCCCAATGGCGAAAGCCGCGTTGACCTGAACTTCACGGTGCCCGGCCCCGGGCAGTACGGCCTGCGCTTGCTGGGGAACGCCGTGGGCCTGTGGCGCGATGGCCTGGGCAGCGCGCAGAGCTATCCATACGCGCTCGGCACCTTCGGCAGCATCACCAGCAGCACCGCCACCGGCGCGAACGCCACGGCCTACTACTACTTCTTCTACGACTGGGAGGTGAGCCTCCCCCTCGTGCGCTGCGAGAGCCCGCGCGAGGAAGTGGTGGTGAACCTGCCCACGAGCATCGATGAGGCGGCCGCCACCGGCCTTCGGCTCTTCCCGAACCCGGCCGATCGCGACCTCTTCGTGGATGTGGATCCCGCGCTGCATCCGGGGCGCATCGTGTTCGTCGTGCACGATGCCACGGGCCGCGAGGTCGCCCGCAAGCCGATCCTGAATGGTCGTGCCTCGGTGACCACGGCCTTCCTGGCACCGGGCCTCTACGCCTACCGGGTGGTTGGTGGCGATGAGACCCTCTACAGCGGCCGCTTCCTCGTGGAGCACCTTTGGTAGCAGGCGGCGCCCGCACCGGGCCGGTTCGGCGCGCTTAGCTTGCGCGGCACGTGCTGCCCATGCGCCCCCTCTCGGTCGTCATCATCACCTACAACGAGGAGCGTAACCTGGCGCGCTGCCTCGAGAGCGTGAAGGGCATTGCCGACGACGTAGTGGTGGTGGACTCCTTCAGCACCGATGGCACCGAGCGCATCGCTCGCGGGCACGGCGCGCGATTCGTGCAGCATGCCTTCGCAGGCCACATCGAGCAGAAGAACTGGGCCATCACCCAGGCGCTTCATCCCTTCATCCTCTCGCTCGACGCCGACGAGGCGCTTGATGAGCGGCTGCGCCAATCGGTGCTCCAGGCGAAGCAGGGTCGTGCGGATGGCTACACCATGAACCGCCTCACGAACTACTGCGGCTCCTGGATCCGGCACGGCGGCTGGTACCCCGATGTGAAGCTGCGCCTGTGGGAGAGCGCGAAAGGGCGCTGGACGGGCATCAATCCGCACGACCAGTATGAGCTGGATGCCGGCGCGCGCATCGAGCACCTCGCCGGCGATATCCTGCATTACAGCTACTACACGCGCGCCGACCACCTGCGCCAGGTGGAGTACTTCACCACCATTGCCGCGAAGGCGCTGAAGGAGAAGGGCAGGCGCGCCAACTGGGTGAAGCGCTGGCTTTCGCCGGCAGCGAAGTTCATGGGGGCCTATTTCCTGCAACTCGGCATGCTCGATGGGGCCCACGGCTTCACCATCGCGCGCATCAGCGCCTATGCCACCTGGCTCAAGTACGAGAAGCTCCGCCGGCTGGGCTGACCGACGGACGCGCGAAGGCAAGCACCGCGAAGTAGAAAGCGAAGAAGGTGGCTCCGGCCTGTGTCTCGATGGTGTCGTCGGTGAGGCAGGAGATGCCGAAGGCGATGGCCCAGCAGATGAAGGCCTCCTGGCGCCAGGCACCGCTGCGGCGGGCGGGCCACCACCAGCTAAAGAGCGACCAGGCCAGGCCGAGGACGCCGAAGGAGATGAGCAAGGTGAGGTACTCGTTGTGCGCGCGCAGGCGCCAGCGCGCATCGAGCCGCGACCCTGTTGCGGCATAGTGCGCATCAAAGGCCCGTTGCGTGTCGCCCGTGCCCACGCCGGTGAGCCAATTGGCCCGCGCGATGGCCCAGCCTGCCTTGAGGAACTCGAGGCGCATGGCCACGGAATGGCCGCTCGCATCGCCGGTGCTGCGATACTGATCCAACTCGAAGAGCACCTCGTCCAGCCGGGTGCGCACCATGCCCTGCTCCTGGCGCAGCGCATTGGGAACGCCCTGTTCGATGGCGCGGATATCGGCATCGCTCAGCGCCATCACGCCCACGCTGTCCTTGCGAAGACCCTTGGAGGCGAGGTAGCGCACCGCAGTGGACCAGAGCGGGTGGCCGAGGTCGTCGGGCTCATCGAGGCTGCGCCGGCTCCGCAGGATCCACGCGCGGCGCAACTCATCCCAGGCCAGGTAGGTCCACACGTGCGTGCCATTCTCGGTTTGCGTGCTCGTGGTGTCGTGGTAGTAGAGCGCGCCGCCGGCAGTCCGCTCCATGCGGGCGGCCAGTCCCGGCGGTACGGGCCTCGAGCGATCGCCCACCTGCAAGGCGATCAAGCACAGCGCCGTCAGCGGCAGGGCGATGATGCCGAGGCGGAAAAGCCTGCGCCTCGCTTTGCCCCACGTGCGCGACCTGCGCCACAGGACGGTGGCCGCCATCGCTGCCATGATCACAAGCGCTTGAATGCTCGCCAGCCGCATCACGAGGTACAGCGCGAGCAGGGCGCCGATGCCATGAGCGATGCGTTGCCATAGCGCCGCAGGCCAGAGCAGCAGGAAGAAGGCTGCCGCGATCGAGAGCAGCAGGGCCAGGCGGATGTGGCTGATGAAGAGCGAAAGCCCGCGGTAATCATCCGGTGCCGCGCCGCTGAACACCAGGCCGAACAGGCCCGATGCGATGGCGCTCCACGCACCGAGCAGGAGGATGAGCCTGAACTCATCCGCTCGCAACGGACCGGCGCTTCCCAACACGGCCCCGAAGACCAGCACCGGGAGCAGGATGCGGCACAGATCCAATCCCCATCCGAGGTCCTCGGTCCACACCAGGCCCAGCGCGTGGAGCCCGAGGAAGCTCATGAACACCAACGGCTCGGGTCGCGCGAAAGCGCGCTTCCAGCGCTGGCGCCCATCACCGCGAACGAGGCCCTCGGCGATCCAGTTCGCCGCCAGGATCATCTGCGCGATGCTCAGGAAAGCCGTGCTCCACGGCAGGAAGATGGCGCACAGCGCCAGCGCGCCCACATGGATCGCGCGGTACGGAAGGTGCAGCGCGCTCCGCATCGCGGCCGGGCGTGGCTATTTGCGCACGGTGCCGGAGAGGAGGGCCGGCGCCTCGTTCCTGGCGAACATCTCGACCGCGCGCCTCACGTACGGATCGGTCTTCAGCGCAGCCTTGGCACGTCCGGTCTGGAAATGGTAGCGCGACACGATCTCGTTGCGCAGCACTTCCTCGATGTCGGCGCGGAAGCGCACGAGGTCCTCGGTGCGGTCGGGTGCCAGTTCCCTGCGCAGCGCATCAATCTCGTCCTGCGCGTGGTCGTAGTACCGCTCCTTCTTCGCCTTCTCGACCAGGCTGTTGAGGGCCTCCATGCTCTCGGTGTCGTAGTCGAAGCGCATGTCCTTCACGAAGTCGGTGAACTCCTTGTAAAGCGCTTCGCTGATGACGAACTCCTCAGGCGTGCCGATGGAAGGATGCTTCTGCCTGTAGGCCGTGGCGAAGTCGAAGAAGACATCCTCCTGGTAAAGGCCGCCGACCACCTTGGCGAGCTCGGGCTCCACCACCTCCACATCGGGCAGGATGCCGCGGCCATCGGTCACCGGTCGGCCATTGCGCGTCTTGAACGTGGCGATGGTCTTCTCCTCCACCTCCGTGGCCTTGCCGGTGCTGTCGCGGTGCGCGTAATCGAGCTTCTGGATGCAGCGGCCGCTCGGGATGTAGTACTTGGCCACGGTCACTTTCAGCTTGCTGTTGTACATCAGGTCCTTGGTCTGCTGCACGAGGCCCTTGCCGAAGGTGCGCTCGCCTACGATCACCGCGCGGTCCAGGTCCTGCAGCGCGCCGCTCACGATCTCGCTGGCGCTGGCGCTCTGCCCATCGACCAGCACCACCAGCGGGATCTCCGCATCCACGGGCTCGCTCAGTGTCTTGTAGGTCTTGTCCCACTCGCTGATGCGGCCGCGCGTCTCCACCACGAGCTGGTTCTTGGGCACGAAGAGGTTCACGATGCTCACTGCCTCGCGCAGCAATCCGCCGCCGTTGCCGCGCAGGTCGAGCACGAGGCGGGTGGCGCCTTGCTCCTTCAGCTCCTTCATCGCGGAGCGGACGTCGGTGCTGGCCGTTTGCGTGAAGCTGTTGAGCTTGATGTAGCCCACCTGCTGGGCGGCATCGATGATGCCCTTGTAGGGCACATCGGGTATCTTGATCTCCTCGCGCGTGAGGGTGTGCGTGGTGGTGGCTCCTTCGCGCCGCGTGACCACCTTCACGGAGGTCCCGCTCTGCCCTTTGAGCAGCTTGCTCACCTCATCGGTGTTCATGCCGCCCACCTTGCGGCCATCCACCTCCACGATCTCATCGCCCGCCCAGATGCCCGCCTTCATGGCCGGGTAGTTCTCATAGGGCTCGCTCACCAGCACGCGGTCGCCCTTGCGCTTGATGAGCGCGCCGATGCCGCCATACTGCCCGGTGGTCTGGAAGCGGTAATCCTCCATGTCGCTCTCCGGGATGTACTGCGTGTAGGGATCGAGCGAGGAGAGCATCGCATCGATGCCGGTCTTCATCAGCTTGCCGGGCTGCGTGTCATCCACATAGTAGATGTTCAGCTCCTTGTAGAGGTCGGTGAAGATCTCCAGGTTCTTGCTGATCTCGAAGTAGCTATCGCCGGCGGCGATGGTGAGCGCTCCGCCCGCCCCGATGGCGATTGCGGCGACCCATGCGCGCCAGCGGCGCGCGCTCAGAGGGCTACGCGTGTTCATGCTTGGTGTGTGCTTCAGGGACAGGGTCGAATCCGCTCCCGCCCCATGGGTGACAAGATAGAAAGCGCTTGAGGGCGAGCCATCCGCCGCGGAATGCGCCGTGGCGCTTGAGCGCCTGCAAGCCGTATTCCGAACAGCTGGGCGTGTATCGGCACGCACCCGGCAGCAAGGGCGAGATGACCAGCTGGTACAGACGCACCAGCAGCATCAGGGGCCAGGCGAGCATCCTAGACATGCTGCTGCATCCAACGCTCCAAGGCGCGGGTTAGTCTGGCCTGCGCTTCCGCGAAGGGGATGCGGCCCTTCCCTTGGTACACGAAGAGCCACGCGCATTGCACGCCAGCACGGCGAAGGGCATCGAGGTGCGGCTGCTTGTGCTGCCGGTAAGCCTCGCGCATCAGGCGCTTCATCCGGTTGCGGTCCACGGCGCGCTTCAGGTTGCGGCTGGGCACGGCGAAGGCGGCCTGCGCGGCGGCCTCCGTGGGCAAGGTCATCAGCTTGCCCGTGAGCCTGATCGGCGGCTCGTTCACGCTGCGTCCGGTGGTGACCACTTCCTTGATGCGGAGGGCCCCGCAGAGGCGTTCGCTCTTGGGGAAAGTTCGCCGCTGCTCAGGCATGCGCTGCGGATCGCGTGCGCCAACGGTTGGCGCGGTGACAGGCCGTGGTCACTTCTTCTTCGCCTCGCGCTTGATGAAGAGCTCCATGGCGCCGGTCATGCTGGGCGCTTCGGGGAGCGGGGCCTGCAGGTCGAGGCGGAACCCGTTGTCCACCACGGCCTTCGCGGTGGTGGGCCCGAAGGCCGCGATGAATACGCCGTTCTGCTGGAACTTCGGGAAGTTCTTCTTGAGGCTCTCGATGCCGCCGGGGCTGAAGAAGACCAGCATGTCGTACTTCAGCTCCTTGATGTCGCTGAGGTCGCTGGCCACGGTGCGGTAGAACACCGCGTTGGTGTACTTCACGCCCGCCTTGTCCAGCAGCTCGGGGATCTCGGCCTTCTGGATATCGCTGCACGGCACCAGGTACTTCTCGTCCTTGTGCTTCTTGATCACGTCCACCAGGTCGGCGAAGGTGCTCTTGCCGATGAAGACCTTGCGCTTGCGGTACACGATGTACTTCTGCACGTAGTACGCCACGCTCTCGCTCACGCAGAAGTACTTCATCGTCTCCGGCACGGTGATCCGCAGCTCCTTGCACATGCGGAAGAAGTGGTCAACCGCGTTGCGGCTGGTGAGCACGATGGCCGTGTGGTCGAGGATATTGATGCGCTCCTGCCGGAAATCCTGGCCGGCCACGGGCTCCACCTTGATGAAGGGCCTGAAGTCGATCTTCAGGTTGAGCTTCCGGGCGAGCTCGAGGTAAGGCGACTTCTCGTCCGTGGGCGCGGGCTGCGACACAAGGATGGTCTTGATCTTCAAGGCCGGCGGACTTAAGGTGTTGTTGCGGTCTGCGAGGCTTGCTGCAGGGCTTGCAGCGCCAAGGCCAAGGGCATGATTTCGGCGGCGCAAAGGTAGAGGAAAATGTAGCGGAGGAAGACCCCCGACCCCAGCCCGATGACCAGGGCGCGCACCCAGCGGTAGAGCAGTCCGCACGCTACGATGGACAGCCCTGCGGCAAGCAGCGGCTCGCGCCAGACGGGCCTGTAAGCGACAAGGGCCACCAAGGGCAGCAGGCTCAGTCCCACGGCGATGTGCAGCAGGGAACCGGTGTACAGGTACTCCTGGATCGCCTGGCCTGAGCGGGCCACCCAGGCCACCAAGCGAAGGAGGCCGGCTTGCAGCAGCAGCACCGACCCTACGCCGAGGACCATGAACATGAAGGCGGGCGGGGCCACCGATCCGAAGACGATGCCGGCTTGCCAGAGCAGCAGGGCCATGCACACCACGGCCACGGCTTGCAGGCCGAGCAGGTTGCGATCGCTGGCGTCCGACTCCTCCCGGAGCAGCTGCCGCCCGAGCCGCAATCGGAACGCCGCCTGCCGCAGCACCCTCCATTTGCGCGGCGAGCCCACATTGATGGTGGCCAGGATCAGCAGGCAGCTGAGCAGCACACCCGCGACCCAATCGGCGCTCAACGGATCGTACCCGCGCGGCAGCACCTCCATGGGCGGCGAAGGTACCGCTGGGCGTTCAGCCCCTGCTCGCCGTATTGCGCCACCAGCGCGGCAGCACCACCATGCCCATGAAGAGGTAGAGGTAGTAGCTCAACAGCCGCCACAGGATGGCGATGGCGCCAATGAGTCCCGCCGCGGGCAGCAGGTCGCGGAAGAAGCCCGCGAAGGCGATCTCGGCCACGCCGCTGCTGCCGGGCGTGGGGCTGATGAGCAGGATCACCCACATGATCAACTGGCGCGCATAGAGCAGCAGGTGGTCATCAACCGTGAAGAAGGCGGCGGCGATGAGGTTGATGACCAGGAAGCGGCTGGCCCACGAGAAGCAGGTGGCGCCGAAGGCCTTCGCCCAGAACCGCTTGCGCTTGCCGCGCAATTCGATGCCGGTTATTTCAATGTCGTCGCCCACTTTCACCACTTGCGGCCGCCATCGGCGGAGGAAGGGCAGTTTGAAGACGCGCAGCAAGAGCATCTTGAACGCGCGCGGGCGGAAGAAGACGCTGTAGAAGATGATGGCCACCAGCAGCACGATGAATCCATAGCCGATCCAGAAGATGGTGCGCACGGGAAGGCCCCAGAAGGCATGGTCGAGCGATTCGGGGAAGAGGTGATCCATGCCCACGGCGAGGAAGACCAGCGGCACCATCACCACGTAGAAGAGCTCATCCATCAAGGCGGTCACCAGCACGATGGCCGTGGCCCGGCCCAGCGCGATGCCTTCGCGCCCGATGATGAACATGGCGATGCCGGAACCGCCCACCACGGACGGCGTAAGGGCCGATGCGAATTCCCAGAGGAAGGTGACGTTGAAGCTCTGCCGCCAGCTGAGGTGCCCATCGCTGAGCACGCGGATGCGATAGATGTAGCCCAGGTCGCGGAAGGCGGTGGCCACCACGGCGAGCACGATCCACCAGGTGCTATGCCAGGTCCAATGGATGCTGCGCAGGGTCTCACGGGCGGTCATGCGGCGGAAGTCGCCCTGCCCCTCGCCCACGGGGCTGAACTCGGCCGGGTCCGCGGCATCCACGATGCCATTGCCGTTGGCATCGGCCCAGGAATGATCGCCCGCACCTGGGCCCACGCGCTCGTACCGCTCCTTGGCCAGGTCGCGCCAGAGCAGCCAGCCCGCCGCCAGCATGCCGATGAGGATGGGGATCAGCACGCGGCGCAGCCGGAAGGTGCTCCGGAAGTCCTGTTCGCCCGTGTTCACCGCTTCGCCCTCCATCGCCTCGTGATGGTGTTCGGGCTAAAGGTATCCGTCCGCACTTTCGCCCCGCTTCCATGGACCTCCGCGTGCGCGCCCACATCGCCCTATTCACCGTGAACGCCATCTATGGCATCAACTACGTGGTGGCCAAAGGGCTCATGCCGAAGGTGATCGGCGCCAGCGGCTTCATCCTGCTGCGCGTGCTCGGGGCCGGCGCCCTGTTCTGGCTGCTGCGCGCCTGGCGGCCGCAGCGCGTGGCCTGGTCCGATGCCGGGCGCCTCGTCCTGTGCGCGCTCTTCGGGGTGGCCCTCAACCAGCTCATGTTCTTCCACGGGCTCATGCGCACCGCGCCCATCAACGCCAGCATCATCATGGTGGCCACGCCGATCCTGGTGCTCGTGCTCTCGGGCGTGCTCTTGGGGGAGCGCATCACCTACCGCAAGCTGGCCGGGGTGGTCCTGGGCGCAACGGGCGCGCTCCTGCTCATCTTCCTCAAGCCGAAGGGCGGCACCGCGGGCGCCACCATGCTCGGCGACGCCTTCATCCTGATCAACGCCATCAGCTACGGCCTCTACCTCGTTCTGGTGAAGCCGCTCATGCGCAAGTACACGGCCGTGACGGTGATGGCGTGGTGCTTCCTGATCGGAATGGTGATCGTGCTCCCCTTCGGCCTGGGCGAGTTCTCCGAAGTGGCTTGGGCATCGCTCAGCTCACCTGTGATCCTGGCCATGGCCTTCGTGGTGATCCTGGTCACCTTCGTGGCTTACCTGCTCAACACCTGGGCGCTGGGGGTGGTGAGCCCGAGCGTGGTGGGCATCTACATCTACATGCAGCCGGTATTGGCCGCCATGGTCACCTGGCTCTTCATGCGCATCGGGGCCGAGCGCCTGGGCATACCGGGCACCTACGATGCCTCCATCGGCTGGCAACAAGGCCTCTGCGCAGCGCTGATCTTCACGGGCGTGCATCTGGTGAGCCGCGCGGACCGGGTGAGGTAGGCTCGGAGCGTGGCGCGGGATCGTGGAAGAGAAGAGGTGATGAGGTGATGATGAACCGTAATGCACGGCCTAGGTCCCCTGCAGCCTCTTCACTTCTTCGCCTTCTTCACCTCTTCCCCTTCGTCTCCCTCCTCCTGACTTCGGCGCTGGGACACCCGGTGTTCAAGCAAGCACTTCTAGGAGTTGGTTTTGCTCTGTGGAAGGGGTGAGCTTCAGTGACCGTGGAATACCTGAATCCGGTGCTGTGCATGAGATCTGGTACATGTTGGCGGTCAGCTCACAGGCGCGCCTCAGTGATATGCCGCTGCCTTTGCCGTGCAGTAGGAGCTCGATATCCTTCAGGATGGCGTAAGCGATGAACACCACGCAGCGGTGCGCCTGGATCCTGCGGGCTTGGAAATGGTGGATGGGCCTGATCTTGAGGTCGGTCTTGGAGATGCGGAACGCGCGCTCGATCTGCCAGAGCTGGCGGTAGTGTTCCATGATCTTCGCAGCGGGAAGCTTCGAATTGGTCACGTAGCCTTTGAGCCCATCCCAA
The DNA here is from genome assembly GCA_964548485.1 of uncultured Chryseobacterium sp. Classification (GTDB taxonomy): domain Bacteria; phylum Bacteroidota; class Bacteroidia; order Flavobacteriales_F; family PHOS-HE28; genus PHOS-HE28. Next base: position 14,218 of record CAZJTB010000007.1, read on the forward strand.
GCGGCATCGGCTTGGAATTTCTCCAGATCGACCTCCACCTGTGCCTCTCCGGTGAGGCGCAGGTATCTGTTGTAGCCCTTGGTGTTGACGTGGGCCTTGGTGAGCCGACCGGAGTTGACATCACGTTGGAGGCGCTCGAGTCCCCGTTAACGGTTGTGTGCATCCTTAGCCGCTCGCTTCTGGGAGCGATGAACGATCAGCCGGGTCTTATCGGCGCGCTGTAGTTCAATGTGCTCCTCCATGTGGATGGCGGACCCGAGGATGCGCTCCTTGATGGCGTCGCTCTCATGCTTGATGCGCCCACCCAGGATGAATGTGCAGTCCTGCTTCTGGAGCAAGGTGATGCTCTCCTTGCTGAGCAGGCCTGCATCTGCCACCACGATAGGCTTCTCCAACTCGAAGCGTCGCTGTATGCGCTCAAGTACGGGCAGCAAGGTGTGCCCCTCGAAGAGATTGCCGGGAAACATGTCGAAGGCGATGGGCGCCCCGCAGGGTCCTACCAGCAGACCGAGCTGCACTTGTGGATGCTGGTGCTTGCCGCTCTTGGAATAGCCCGGCACGCGCAGCCCATCCTGCTCATCACCCTCGAAGTGCAGGGTGGTCATGTCGTAGAACACGATGCTGGCCCCAGCACCCATAAGCGCCTTGGCTTGGGCGAAGGCGATCGCCTCGATGTGCTCCTTAGCCTGCTTCCCGATACGGTCCAGCGCCTGGTAAAGCCGATCAACGTTCACTTCTATGCCTTGGAAGCGGCGCAGGTGATCCACCGTCTTGAGCTTGCTTCCGGGGAAGGCCAGGCGCGCCAGCACCATGTGCCGGAGCATCGCGTCCTGCAACGCCCTGTAGCCCATGGCATCGTAGCGCGTGCCGAACACCAGATCTGGACCGGTCAAGCGTACCTGGTCGTTACACAGGCCACCCACGAACTCATTAGCCAATTGGTCGCGCTCGTTGTCGGTCAGCAGTGCCTGTCCTGCGGCGCGCTCCATCCATGCACGCCCTTGCCGTTCCAGTTCGGCGATCTCTTCTTCTTGTGTGGCCGCCCCAACACTGTGCAGCACTTTGTACTTGACCTGAGCCTTGCGGATCACCTGCACGCTCAACATGCCACTCTTGTTCTGCTTGCGCCTCAAATACACCAACCCAAGGTGGCTGGGACACCCGATTCCAACATCTCACTCTGGGATTATCAAGGCTTCCAGAGCATCTTGCTCAATGACCGCCGAAGTCAGGTGCCGAAGAAGGTGACGCCGGGCCCCACGAAGTGCAGCTTGCGGAAGCCGCGGATGAAATCGCGCGCGATGCTCGCCACGCTCATGAGCTCCTTCCAGCGGGAGCGCGGGCCATCGAGGAAGCGCAGATCGATCGACTGGTCCTCGCGGGGCAATGCCATGGCGGCGAAGCTAGGCCCGACGCAGGAAGGCCGCGATGGGCGCTAGAGCTTGACCCAGCGCGTGGCGCTCACTTGACCGTTGGCATGCCTGATGGTGGCAGAATACAATCCTGGTTGGAGGTGATTGACAGCGAGCGGCGCCTTCCCGTGCAGCATCGTTCGCAGGACCAGCGCGCCCTTCGCGTCATGCAGCATGACCTCGACGAGCTCGTCTTGACGATTATTGACCCTGACGATGTCGCTTCCTGGATTCGGCGAGAGCATCAGCGGGGTGCTGCCCATGAGGGCGGCCGCGCTCAGCACGGGTTCGCAACCGTTGGTGCCAGTGGCGGAATAGTCCAGTTCGGGGTCCGAATAGCAGCGCAGCAGGCTGGCGCTGTATGGGTAGATGGGGCTGAACACATATAGCGCGTTGAGGTAGAGCTTGCTGTAGCCTATGCGCTCAAGCACGGTGTCGCTGTTGAGCCAGGCCATCGTGGGTGAGAATTCGACTGCCGAATAGCGGAGTGGCTGGCCATCGATGTTCTTCGTGCCAGTACCCGTTACCGTTACGCTGATGACATCCAGGCTGCCCAGCTCGATTAACCATTGATCCCCAACCGAGGCATCCAGGTCGAAGAGCAGCCGCCAAGTGAAGCCGTCCCAGGTGCTCACCCGGCCTTGCTCCGATTTGGTGATCACCGGGCCCAGGTCATGATAGATGGCCTGTCCGATGCCGCTATCGAATCCAATGACTTCCGCATAGGCCAAGCGAGCAGGTTCGCCATTGATCGTTGTATCGCCCGTGCAGGTGGTGCGCACTACGCCCTGCGTGGTGACCTCGCCACCGTCGTAACGATGCCACCAAGTGGCTCCGGTCGGGCTCCAGGTCTGGGCACTTGCCAGCACGGGCAACGACATCACGAAGGGAAAGAGGGCTGCTCTCATGGCTTCACCCATTTGGCCACCGCGCGCTCCCCTTGCGCCGCACGGACCAGCACCGTGTAGGTGCCAGAAGCCAGCGAGGAAACGTCGATGGGATTGTTGTTTATGACAGAGGTTCGTTTCAAGGCCACGCGGCCCACGGCATCGCGCAGCTCCAGTTCTTGTATGGTTCTGCCGTTCCAGTTCAGGTGCATCACATCCCCACCCGGATTGGGCCAAACCGCAAGGGACTGCACCGGCATGGGCTTCTCCGCCACGCCCACATCGGGCATGAAGAAACGGCTCATGCACACCTGCTCCGGATGGTAGCCGTTAGCATCGGTGATGCCCTTGTAGCAGCCAAAGATGTAGGTCTCGCCGTTGGCCAGGGTCTTGAGGCCGGTGAGCCCCACATTCGGCCAGCCGCTGGCCGTGTAGTTCATGGGGTGCAGCCCGCCGTCCGCCCAGCAGTCGAGCAGGTTGCCGGCCGTGTCCACGCAGGCCATGCAGCTGCGCGGAGCATCGCCCACGCGCGTGAAGGCGCCGCCGACAAAGAGGCGGCCTGCATCCAGCCTCGTTACCACGACTCCAGGCATGGCGCTCACTGGACCGAAATAGCCTGTCCGGAAATAGTTGAAGTTGTTGAAGGTGTAGTCGAGGCTGCCATCGGTGTTCAGGCGGATCAGGTTCAAGGTGTCGGGGATGCCTATCAAGCGGAACATTCCGCCGAGGACCACCTTTCCGTCCTCCTGCTCATACATCGAATTCATCTCCGAGCTGAAGGCGATGGTTTGGAAGGTGGTATCCTGGCTGCCATCCGCATTGATGCGGATGATCGCTCCCGTGGGCCGCCCATCGTAATGCGTCCAGCGGCCGTTGAACAGGAACTGGCCGTTGCTGAGCTTCCTCAGCTGCTTGCCCATGACGTCGGTCCCTCCATACAGGGTAGCTGGGCGTGGTGCCCAAGTGCTGTCCCATTCGCCCCATTTATCAACCTTCATGAGCACATAGCGCAAGGGATCTGCCGGACTCAAGCGGAAGTAGCCCCCGCTCAACGCGGTACTGTCCTCGAAGACGTACCACGCATCCAAGCTGCGCGCGATGTAATGGATATCGGGCCAGCCCCAGCTATGGTCCACAGAGCAGTCATTGAATCTCCGCCGGTTGTTGGAGAACCACATATCGGTGCCGGGGATTTCGATAGCTCCCGTTCCACAGCTCATTCGGTAGTGTAGCACGCTGCCATCGCCGTAAGGGGCCATCTCCACGGAGACCTGGTCGCCCCACGGCACCTGGTCCAAGGGCTTTATCTGGTGGTCGCCGGTGGCGAGAATATTCCCATTGTTCCGCAGGAGCACATCAAGGATTTGGGGTATCCATCCCGCGGAATAGTTCGCGGACCAATAGTCCATCAGCTCCGGGGTGTAATAGAACCGGAAGGTGGTATCGATGGTGAGCGGGGTCTGCGCCC